>JAJKIL010000167.1 GCA_021154515.1 Niastella sp.
CACGTCAACTCCAAGGAAGTTCCGGTCGGGAAATAACCGGCCCAGTCCAAGGGCGTATTCACCTTTACCGCAAGCGAGTTCAAGGGTAATGGGATGATCGTTATGAAAAAAGTTTTTCCAGGTACCGGGCATATTGTCCGGGTATTGCAGCACATTGGAGAATGTGAGTACTTCAGCGAAGCGTTGTAATTTTTTTTGGCCCATGAAGCCGCAAAAATAGGCTAAAAACAAAAATGCCGTCAATATACTGATAGCCAATATAAAGACGGCATTTGAAGCTGTAGAGGGAGGATTCGAACCTCCACGGGGTAGTTAGCCATGGTGCAAATCTGTGGTGGTCAACCCCAGTCGACCAATTGCTTGATCGGCATTACACCACGTTTATCCCAAACCCCCACCCCCGAGACAAGAGGGCATGTCTGCCAAGTTTCATCACTCCACAAGATAAAAACGTGTAAAAAAAGCTGCTGTAGGAGAAGGATTCGAACCTCCACGGGGTTGTTAGCCACGCCCGAAAGCGTAATTTGTCCTTTGTTCCCCACCCCCGAGACGAGGGGGCATGTCTGCCAAGTTTCATCACCCCACAGTGTATTTGTCGCTGTTTAAAGAACTATTACAGCACAATATTAAAGAAACTGCCGGTATTGTTGTAAATTATTCAAGAGAAATTTGGAAAGTTTCGATAATATGCAAATATTTGCACTATTGCTTGAATTTTGTAAAAAAACGATTGCAAAAATGGCAGCTAAATTGAATTTGGATAAACTGGACCTGCAGATCATCCACGAGATGATGGATAATGCAGAAATTTCATATGCAGATCTGGGTAAGAAGCTTTTTGTTTCCGGAGGTACAATTCATGTTCGGATAAAAAAACTACAGGAAGCGGGTATAGTCAAAGGTACAAAATTAAATGTGGACCTTAAAGCGCTCGGATACGATGTTATTGCATTTATTGGCATATATCTTGAGAAAAGCTCCCTGTACGATTTTGTAGCTAAAGAACTGCAGCGCATCCCCGAAATTGTACGGTTGAATTATACAACTGGTAACTACAGCATGTTTGCTGAGATCGTGTGTAAAGATATTAATCAATTACGGTTTGTATTACACGATGAATTACAGAAGATAAAAGGAATTGAACGCACCGAAACGTTTATTTCGCTGGAAGAAAGTTTCAGCCGGAACGTTCAGGTTTTTACACAATAGCCAATTTTCATAGTAAAATATGTAAAACGGCAGCTTTTTTGCGTTGTAAGTATAATTCAAAATTTATCTCTACCTATTATGAAAAAATTTATCCTGCTTGGTTTGGCCGTACTCCTTGTTCTTTCTGCTGCTGTGAGTTGTAAAAAGAAGAAAAATGGTAACGAGGGTGGTTGTGGCGAACAGGCAATAAAAGTAACAACCATTCCAGCCATCAACACGGTTGATCCTCCCGCTCCCGGAACTGATTTTCCTTTAGTTGTAAATATTGAAACCATGCCGCCATCAGGCGCTACCGTTATAGTAAATGCCAAAACTGAAAATAATGGTACGGTCTTCTTCACGGAGACTCGCGATAAAGCATTAACATCTAATAGCTTTACCATCACCAAAACACCTCCTGGTGTTAGTTGCCTGGTTACAATTACTGTAACTTCTGCAACCTGTAACACCAATACCTGGTCTGGTACTTATAGATACACGGCTAAATAAACTGGATGATAAATTATACTACCTGCCCTGCGAAAGTTGGGCAGGTTTTTTTATTCCTTCACCTGCAAGGCATCACGTAAACCATTGCCCAGCATATTAAACGCCAGCACCAGTAACATAATGGCAAAGCCGGGCGCCAGTGCCAGCATAGGATTGTGGGTAATTATAAAGTTGTAGTTTTCTTTTATCATTAATCCCCAGCTTGGTTGCGGTGGTTGAACGCCCACGCCTAAAAAGCTTAATCCTGCTTCTATTACAATAGCCGAAGCAAAGTTGGAAGCCGCCATTACCATCACCGGTCCCATTACATTGGGCAGCACATGGCGAAAAATAATCCGGGTATGCGAATAACCCAATGCTTTGGCGGCCTCTACATATTCCAGCTCACGCACGCTTAATACCTGTCCGCGAATAATACGGGCCACACTTACCCACATGGTCAATCCAATGGCAATAAACACCTGCCAAAAGCCTTTGCCCAATACCAGCGTAATGGCGAAAACCAGCAACAGCGTAGGTATACTCCAGATCACATTGATGAACCACATAATTACCTCATCGGTTCTACCCCTGAAATAACCTGCCAGCGCGCCCAGCAATACGCCGATACTTAATGAGATCAGAACCGTGACCAGTCCTACACCGAGGCTTACGCGAACGCCAACCAACAACCTGCTTAAGATATCGCGGCCATATTTATCAGTTCCCAGGCGGAACTTTTTTGTAGTGATCTTAAAATCACCTTTGGCCGATCCTTCCTGCCAACGGGTTTGGGCTATGGGCAGGGCAACTCTTTCTGAAATACCTTCGTCGATGTATTTCTGAATAAGCAAACTATCGCCTTGTTGGTGATAACCGGTGATGGGAATGTATTGGTATTTATCTTCTTTGCCGGAAAAAAGGCGGTTGAAGAAACCCGCAGATCTGACCTTTCCTGCCCGGGGTAATTCAAGAAATGACTGGGTATAACCGGGTTGTTGACCACCTATTTCCACCACCATCCTGTTGGCATTGGGCGAACCATCCGGCGCTAAAAAGTAGGCAAATACAGCTATCAGTATGGCCAACGCAATAATGGCTATACCAATCAGTGCCCCTTTGTTCTTTTTAAGTCGCCGCCAGGTTGTTCTTGTGGTGGCAGTAGTCATATTGTTATTTCTTTATTCGTCTTCCTTTCCACTCGTAATGTCCAAATTTACCCAACCAGCCTGCAATAATGGTATAACTGATATGCAGGGGTTGCAGAAAAGGAAAATACTTCATTAACTTTTGCTGGCCAAAAAAGATGGCTACCGAATTTACGAATGGAAATTCTATTAACACTTTTGCCAGCAATAATAACAGCACCATCAACAGCCAGGTACCATTCCATAACGAGGCAACAGCGCCTGCCAGAAAGCAAACATTCAACAGGTATACTAATAACAAAACCCAGAAGATGCGCTTGTCATCATAGCTGTCGGCTTTGCTTGCCCAGCGAATGCGCTGGTGAAAGAACTGTTTCCAGTTGTGCGCCGGTTCTGTAGTAACAATGGCGGTATTATTCTTCAGGTAAAATACCCTGTCGGGATATTGTTTAAATATTTTATGCATTAACAACATATCATCCCCCGAGGCAATGGTATCGATGTTGTTAAAACCACCCACTTCATAAAACGCCGACTTTTCATAAGCCAGGTTGGCGCCATTGCACATGGAGTGAAACCGTTTATACACCGACGCGGCTGTAATGCCTTGCAAGGTCAAAAAGTCAAGGGTTTGAAAAACGGATAATAACGTCGACTGATTATAGAACGTAACGGGTGCTGCAATGAATTTGGCGTCGTTGGCTTCATAGAATGCGGCTATCGATTGCAACCAGTTTGGGTTGAACCGGCAATCAGCATCGGTAGTTACAATCAATTGTCCGGCGGCGGCATTGATGCCGGTTTCAATGGCTTTCTTTTTATAAGAACCGACTGCACTTCTTTCTTCCACATGATCTTTTAACGCCAGGGCTTTTATCTGCAGTCCATCAAAACGCAATTCCTGTAAAAGCGACCAGGTATGATCGGTTGAATGATCGTCGATGACAATTACTTCATAAAGATGTTTCGGGTATTGCTGGTGCTGCAAAGATTGTAACAGGGTAGGAATGTGTTGCTCTTCATTACGTGCGGCAATAATGACTGAGATGAACACGGAAGCCTGCTTTTCGGGTAAAACAAATTCCGGCAACTTGTTCCAGGCACTGTGATAATAATTTATCAGCAGGGCATAGATCACCATAAACAGAAAGAACAGGAAAAAGAAAACTGGCATCATTCAATTGGATTTGGAAAATATTTTACGATTCTATTAATGATATTATCTCATTCACTTGTTTTTCCTGTAATACCTGGTGGCCTGTCTGAATAATATGCAACGTACAGAAAGATTCAATACCTCTTCGAAATTTTTCTCCCCGTTCGGACCGGATGATTCGATCGTATTGCCCATATAACAATCGAACCGGCAGGGCATGTGTACGGATTAACTTTTTTATAAATGCAAGGTTGGGTTTAATCGCACGCATGGTGGTCCAACGTTCGTATAACAACCTGCGTACAGTGGTATCGTTGATATAATAGCGGGTGAATTTTAAAACACTTTGATTGATCAGTTTTAATTTATTGCCGGCTTTCAGCAAGGAGAAGAACCAGCCGGGATGTTTCATGGTATATCCGAACAAACGGTTGCCAATATAAGTCTGCGTGGCCAGCCAGTACCAGAAATTTACCTTCAACCCATCGGGCGCCAGCAATACTGTTTTTTCTATTTTGGTAGCAAGCGATTGCAGTAATTGTAACGCAACTCTGCCGCCCATGCTATATCCTAAAAGGGTTATGGGTTGTATACCATCGCAATATTTTGTATGCAGGGTTTCAGTGATGGTTACCAGGTCGGCAACAGAGAACTGCAGGCCTTCGTTCCATTGCGTTTTGCCATGAAAGGGAAGATCGATGCCAATGAGTGTATAGTCGGTTCCAATATATTTTTCAAGAAAGTGAAACGACTCCGAGGATTCGCCATAGCCATGCAAACAAAGGATCAGCTTTTGCCCGGTACCAAACCAGCAATAATGCACTTGCGACGACCGGTATGGAAGAAAAGCAGTTTGCATGTGTATAAATCGGCTACAATATAAGTATTAAGCGGCACACAGGGCATTGAACAGATCGTTTGTACAAGAAGGTGGTTCAATTAAAAGAAAGTTTTTTCTCAGTAAAACAGATCCTGTTTACAATAGAAAAATCATTTTTTCACTGGAATGGATCCTGTTCTTTTTAAAATGCTTCTGCTTATATGGAATCACCTGCTGTTTTAATTAAGACTGGTTCTGTTTGAATTAAAAGAAAGTCAGTCTACATGATAAATCAAATTTCCTGGTGAAAAGCGAGTCGAAACAGTCGGTAGAAGTTTTTTTCTCAATAAAACAGAGGCTGTTTTCAATGGGAAATTTGTTTTCTCGCGAAAATCTATTGTGTTCTCACGAGGAATGTATCTTTTCTTAAATGAAATGTGCTGTTCCTGATGAGAAATGGTACTGTTTTCAGGAAACAACTATTGGTTTAAATGAAGATTCAGCATTTCATGGCAGAAAATTGTTTTTTCTATTGCAAACACATAGTGTTCTATTGAGAAAATTACTTTTTTGTCGAAATTTAAGAGGTCTTTGTTTTAATATATTATTCATTTCCAGCCAATTGAATATTTATTAGCATTATTAAAAGCCAGTATTTCCTTATTTCAGCCAACCTTCACTATTATAACCCGCTTACAAATATTTGCCGGCCAAAACTTGTTGAAATGAAGGTAAATTGCTAGATTTGGATAGTTGTATAAACAACTATATGACAAACAACCAATTCAAGAGAGGCGAATTATACAGTTTTATCACTGGAAAGGCATCAACGGCTATTGCCCGTCGGCTGCAGAAAAAGTTCAATACAGCGAACCTTAATTTAACTATTGAGCAATGGAGCGTGCTATACCATTTATGGAAACAGGATGGTATCAGTCAGCAGGAGTTGTGCAATGCATCGTACCGCGATAAACCCAGCATTACCCGGTTAGTAGATAACCTGGAAAAACTGCAACTGGTAAAACGGGTATCATCCGAATCAGATCGCAGAATGAACCTGATCTATTTAACCGGCCGCGCCCAAAAGCTGCAGGACCAAACCATGGAGCTGGCCAATGAAACTTTGTTGGAAGCACTGGAGGGAGTTAGCCCGGACAGAATTGATGTATGTAGGGAAGTGCTACAGATAGTTTATGATAACCTGAAGTAGTTGACCAGTTGACCAGTTGATCAGTTGACGAGGTTGACAAGTTGATAGGGTTGATATAGTTGATAGAGGGAGTATGAAATAAGAGGTTAGAAGTAGGAAGTTGAAAGGGTTGACAAGTTAACAGGTTGAATGCAAAAGTGAGGCTCGAATTACGGAGGTCGTTTCACGTTTCACGTTTGCCGTTTCACGAAAAGCACTCAGAATAACGATTGCAACAAAATTTACCCAACAATAAACATACTACATATGAGCACCACCACACAACAAAACATACTCAAAGGCGGTGAATGGCTTATAAAGGAAAGTTCCCCCTTTGATACCTTCATCCCGGAAGATTTTTCAGAAGAACAGCAAATGGTAAAAGACATGTGCGCTTCGTTCCTCGATGCGGAGGTATTGCCTATTCTCGACCGCATCGATAAACTGGAACCGGGTCTGATGCCTTCACTTGTTACCAAAGCCGGTGAACAGGGTTTGCTGGGCGCTTCCATTCCCGAACAGTATGGTGGGCTGGGTAAAGACTTTATTACCTCTAACCTGGTAGGGGAAGGACTGGGCGGCGGTTTTTCATTTTCCGTGGCGGTTTCGGCGCACATGGGTATTGGCACCCTGCCGATCCTTTATTTTGGCACCGACACCCAAAAGAGTAAATATATTCCCAGGCTTGCTACAGGCGAATGGAAGGGCGCTTATGGCCTTACAGAGCCCAACAGCGGCAGCGACGCATTAGGCGCCAAAACAACAGCTACTTTAAGCGCCGATGGAAAGCATTATCTGTTAAACGGCCAGAAATGCTGGATCACCAATGGCGGTTTTGCAGATGTGTACACCGTGTTTGCGAAAATTGATGGCGACAAGTTTTCGGCCTTTATTGTAGAAAGAGGTTTTGAAGGGTTTACGCAAGGGGCCGAAGAACACAAAATGGGTATCAAAGGTTCTTCAACCGTTCAGTTGTATTTTCAGGATTGTAAGGTGCCGGTTGAAAACCTGCTGGGTGAAATTGGCAAAGGCCACATTATTGCCTTCAACATCCTGAACATAGGCAGGTTGAAATTGTGTGCAGCTGCCCTGGGCGGCGCCAAAAGGGCCACTACCACCAGCATTCAATACGCCAATACCCGCGAACAATTTAAAACGCCTATCGCGTCATTTGGCGCTATCAAAAATAAACTGGCCGAAATGGCCATTGTCATGTGGGTAGCCGAAAGCGCTTTGTACCGCACCGCCAAATGGATCGATGATAAAGAGCATGAACTGCTGGCCGCCGGTAAATCATTCAGCGAATCAGTGCTGGGCGGGGCAGAAGAATATGCCATCGAATGCGCCATCTTAAAAGTATTTGGCAGCGAAACGCTCGATTTTATAGTGGATGAAGGCGTACAGATCCACGGTGGTAATGGTTACAGCGATGAATATGTAATTTCAAAAGCCTACCGCGATAGCCGCATCAACCGCATTTATGAAGGCACCAACGAGATCAATCGCCTGTTAACGGTTGATATGGTATTGAAACGCGCCATGAAAGGCCGTTTAGACCTGATGACAGGCGCCATGAACGTGCAGAAAGAATTGATGAGCATCCCCGACTTTGGCAGCGGCGATGAAGAAGCTTTTGCCAAAGAGAAAAAGCTGATCGCCAATTTTAAAAAGGCCATCCTGTTAACAGCCGGTGCCGCAGTACAAAAACTGATGACGAAGATCGAGCAGGAGCAGGAAATACTGATGCACATTGCCGATATGGCAATTGCCACCTTTGCCGCCGAAAGCGCCCTGTTACGGGCCATGAAGCTGGTTGATCGCAAAGGCGAAGCCGCAGCTGCCTTTGAACTGGATATAACAAGAACTTATTTATACGATTCCGCCGACCTCATTCACAAACATGGCAAAGACGCTATTAATGCGTTTGCCGATGGTGATGAACAACGGATGATGTTATTGGGAATAAAACGGTTTACAAAAATGGAACCTTTCAATAGCAAGGAAGCCAAACGCCGCATTGCTGCGAAGCTCATTGCCGATAACCGGT
Source organism: Niastella sp. (assembly GCA_021154515.1). Lineage (GTDB taxonomy): Bacteria > Bacteroidota > Bacteroidia > Chitinophagales > Chitinophagaceae > Niastella. Next base: position 8,038 of record JAJKIL010000167.1, read on the forward strand.
ATCCACTGTAAACATATTATCCGGACGGAAAATTAATAACCCTTTTGCGCTTTGGCAGAAGGGTTTTTTCTGTGGGTTAACTCGTCAACTTGTTAACTGGTCAACTTATCACCTTCTTCTCCCTCATCAGATTTAAATGCAGCCCGGGCAAGCAATAAAAAGCCGGCAGTGGCATGAAGTATAAAACAGGAATGTGAAACTTTATCGTTGTAACCAGTACTGGTGAGCATAATGGTCATAGAAGCTATCACAGCCATAAAACAAACGATCAATAAGCTGTTTACAAAGGGTACTATACGCATACGGTTAAATTTTGTAGCACGAATTTCAGATTGAATATAATATCTGCCTTGCAATTATTCTAACTTTTGGATAAAATCAATTGGGTTTTGTAGAAAATATAGGGGTTTGCCCTTGGGCTATCAGGGTTTTGTAAGCTAAATACCCCTTAGGACACAAGGTTTTGCGAAAGCTGAAGGCTATTTTAAACCCTCGCTATTTTTCGGTTATTTTTGTCGCCATGAACTGGCAACAACTTACTAGCAGCAAACGGAGCGGCTCTGAAAACAAGACGGCGTACACCGATGCGGTACGAACGTCCTTTGTTAGGGATTATGATCGCCTGATATTTTCAAGCGCTTTCAGACGGTTGCAGAATAAAACCCAGGTATTTCCGTTACCCGGTCCCGGCGTGTTTGTGCATAACCGCTTAACGCATAGTTTAGAGGTGGCATCGGTGGGCCGGTCGTTGGGTAAAGCGGTGGGCGACGCCCTTGCGCAGAAATACCCACAGGAAAACGATTACTTCCGCGAGTTTTATAAATATGAATTGCCCTCGGTAATTGCCGCCGGTTGCCTGGCGCATGATATTGGTAATCCACCGTTCGGGCATTCGGGTGAGGACGCCATCCGTACTTTTTTCACGGAGCTCACCGGAACGGAAAAGGCGCAATTTTCGGAATTGCTCAGTGAGAACCAGCAACGCGATTTTCTTTATTTCGAAGGGAACGCCAATGCTTTTCGCACCCTTACACATAGTTTTAATGAAAAAGCAGCCGGTGGTTTCCGGTTAACCTACGCAACACTGGCCTCCATTGTAAAATATCCATCCGATTCACTGAGCGGGTTTAATAAACAACAGCTGGTAACAAAAAAATCGGGATTCTTTGATTCGGAGATTGAAACCTATAAACATATTGCCAATGAACTGGGCATCCCCCGGCTCGATGACTCAAAAAACATTTTTGCCCGCCATCCCTTTGTGTACCTGGTTGAAGCAGCCGATGATATCTGTTACCGCATTATTGATTTTGAAGATGCGCACCGCCTTAATATCATTTCCATCGATACTATTAAAGAATTATTCCTGCAGTTTTTTGAGAATGAGACCGGCTATGATGCCAGAGAAAAGGTAGAAGATACTTTTAACGGCATAAACGACAATAACCAGCGGGTGCAGTTCTTACGCGCCAAGCTCATAAACCTGCTCATCAACCGCGTTACCAATGTGTTTATGGAGAAAGAGGAGGAGTTGCTGCAGGGTACCTTACAAAGATCATTGATCGATTATTTGCCGGAATCGGAATTGCAGTTGATGAAAACCATCGACGAATTTTCCATCCAGCATATCTATAATCACCGGTCGGTAGTGGAAATTGAAATTGCCGGTTACAATGTAATTGGCGGTTTGCTGAAAGAATTCTTTGCGGCGGTTATCAATCCCAAATCGGCCAAATCAAAGAAACTGCTGCAATTGATCTCCCAACAGTTTATAATTACCGGTGAACGCGACAAGCTGTACAACGACATTCAATCGGTAGTTGATTTTATTGCGGGTATGACCGACCTGTTTGCGGTAGACGTTTTCAGAAAGATCACGGGGATTGAATTTCCACAAATACGATAAAATAAAACCTTAAAAATATGACTACACGCCGCGAATTTATTAGTAACACCGGAAAAGCGATGGTTGCCGGTGGATTGGTTACCTTAGCAGAAAATGGGGATCCCGTTATGATAGAAAACAAATTTATCCATCACGTTTATTTCTGGTTAAAGAATGCCGGCAGCAAGGAAGATCGCGCCAAACTCCTCGAAGGTCTGCATAAGCTGTCGAAGGTACCAACTATCAGAACCTTTCATATTGGTCAGCCGGCCGATACCAACCGCGATGTAATTGAACGGGGGTACGTATTCAGCTGGTTTGCTTTGTTTGATAATGGGGCCGACCAGGCAAGCTACCAGGTTGATCCTATTCACCTGAAATTTGTTGAAGACTATTCGCACTTATGGAGCAAGGTAATTGTGTATGATTCTGTAGATGCTAAATAACGGTGGCCCATGAACGGATACTTACTGCGGGAGCAGTCCTATACTGCGGGGGAAGCAACCTTTATTGATTGTATCAACGAGATAAACAACTATGCCGTTGCTTTTGAAGATGATACCGATACGGGGTATTTTTATGCGTTTATACTGGATGTTGAAGGAAAGCAACTGGTATTAGATGCGTTGCATATTTACAATATTGAGGAAGTGCCTGAAGAACTGCGAAAAGGTATTATCAGGATCATATGGTCGAAAGACTGGCAACGGTGCGCCCTGGTGATCAATAATTATTGCCACGCCATCTTTGATTTTGAAAATCATGGCGGCTACTGCCGGAACGAATTTCCGCCACCCAATGAATTCTGGACGAAAGGGGAAAGAACGCTCACCAATGAAATGGTAACGGCCCTGTTTAAATAAAAAATATCTGATCCCTTTATTCCGCCAACGGCGCCTTCCGGGAGATTTTCAGCGATTCGACCGCGGGTTGAATTAATTGCCTTGGTTGCAACGACCTGGTTGTTGAAAGCATATCCCACATAGTGGTGAAATCGCCTTCTGATTTCAGGTCTTTGATCAGGCGGTATAAGCGTTGTTGCATCTTTTCGCCCGACCATCTTTTTGCATAACCCGGTAACTCAAACTCCCAGATGTCGGTAAATTCCCAGGGATGAAAATATAAGCACAGGTAACCGTCTTTATTCAGGGCTTTTATGGCCAGGTTTTTAAAAGCGCTGTAAGGCATGTTTTTAAAGGCAAGCCAAAACAGCGGTATGCGCAGGCGTGAACTCACAGATGCCGGTACGCGCAGCATATTCTGATCGGTGTATATGGTGCGTGGCAGGTGAAGATCGTTATATCGACCCGGGATCCAGGTAGGGTTTACAGAAGAATCGTAACTGTACCCGGCGGCAATAACATCAGCCATAGGTACTTTTTTCAACCGGGGCATTCTTAAGCCATAAACAGGTTGATTGGTAATATCTTCCAGTTCGAGCCGGCTTTGTAACAGGTCTTCTGTTTTGTACCGGGAATGAAAGAAAGTATGTGAAGCTATTTCGTGCTTGCGCGAGATCTGGCGAATGCTATCGGGATACCAGCTGGCAAAATTAGCGGTAGTAAAAAAGGTGCAGGCGGTATCGGCCCCATTTATGATGGCCATAGTAGATTGCAGGCCCTTGAAACCGATCTCCATTTGTTCTTCAATGGACAGGTTTTGATTATACTCCAGGGGCATATCAAACTCTTCTACATCAAAACTCATCAATATGTATCGCTGACGGCTCATGAATATTTGATTCTTTTACTATGTAAACAGGTCGGTGTTTGTTTTGCATAAATAGCTTGCCCAGGTAAATGCCAATGATACCCAGTATCATCAGCTGCAGGCCGCCAAAAAATACAACGGTCACTATTAACGAGCTCCAACCAGAGATCGTATACCCGAAATAGTAACTGTACAAGGCATAAGGTATATAAAGGGTCGATAAGGCTGCAAATGTAAAGCCAATATAGGTTGCTGCGTATAATGGTCTGATACTGAATGAGGTTATACCCTGTAAGGCAAACCGTATCATCTTCTTCGACGTATATTTTGAAGCGCCTGATCTGCGCTCATTCGGTTCGTATTCAACAGGGATCTGCTTAAATCCTGCCCATTTTACCAGGCCTCTGAAAAAGGGTTCAAACTCGGCCAGTCCGCGCAGTACATCTACCACATTGCGGTTCATTAACCGGAAATCTGCGGTTCCTTTTTCAATTTTGATATCACTCAGCCAGTTTATGAGCTTGTAAAAAGCGTTGGAGGTAACCCGTTTAAAAAAGGGCAGCTTTTTATCTTCTTTTCGAATGGTGTACACCACATCATAGCCTTCCTCCCATTTTTCAAGCAAAGCGGGTATCAGAGAAGGCGGGTGTTGCATATCCCCATCCATGGTAATTACACAATCTCCATCGGCTTTATCCAAACCGGCCTTGATGGCTGCCTGGTGGCCGAAATTGCGGGAGAAAGAGATGTACCGGATGTGATCGTCCTGAAGGGCCAGTTTTTTTACTTCGTGCAAAGTAAGGTCGTTGCTGCCGTCATCAACAAACAGCAGGTTGTACCGGTAAGGCAGGTCGGCAAACGTGCGTTTAATGGCTTTTGCCATTACGGTTACATTTTCCCTTTCATTATGAACCGGAACAATGATAGATACGAGTTTCGTCATGCCGTCATTGTTTTTAGGTAAATAATCAGGTTAGAGTTTAAACGCCAGCGTGTTGGAGGAGTAGAGAGATGGTTGCAAATCAGGCCTTGCATGGCATATGCATGATTACCTTGCGAGGATGACCCTGGCAAGTTTTCGTTCAGGCAAATGATTGGTGCTTTTCGATTGGGTGTTAACATCTCAATAACTACGGATAAAACGGCATTTTTGACGTTTCCCCTATGTAGAAAGGCAAAAACTTCTCCAATTCCAGGAAAAAAAACGCTTATTTCCTGAAATATTGAAAATCAGTAAAATATACTTATGTGAATGTTAGGCCTTTACCTTGCTGGCGGCGGCTTCATCCACAAACCAGTGCAATTGGCCACTGGCAGGTTGAATGATCTGGGAAGGAAATTGGTCAACATTAGGTTCCCCCTTTAATACTTCATACAAAGCGTTGGCTTTGTTGGCGCCAAATGTGATAAAAGCCACTTTGCGGGCCCGGTTTACGATGGGGGCAGTTAAAGTGATGCGGTACATCTGCTGGGCGTCCAGATAAAAAGAGGTTACCCAGGCTTTTTGCTCATGGATAACGGGGGTGTGGGGGAAAAGTGAGAGGGTATGGCCATCATCGCCCATCCCATTCAGTACCAGGTCGAAGGAAGGGCCTTCGTCAGGAAAGTATTGGTGAAGGATGGCTTCGTAGGCTTTGGCCGAATTGTCAGGTGATAAAGTGGTGTCCATAATATGCACCTGGTCATGCAAAACGGGTACTTTTTCCAGCAAATGCTCAAAAGTCATTTTGGCATTGTTGCGGCTGTCATCAAAAGGCACTGCGCGTTCATCGCCCCAGAAAATATGCAGTTTGCTCCAGTCAATACGTTCCCGGTAAGGCGCAGCAGCCAGCAGTTCATACAGCTGTTTGGGCGAATTACCACCTGTAACCACCCAGGTAAACCGATCCTGTTTTTGCAGGGTAGTCTCTATGTTGGTAGTGATCCATTCAGCGAGGGCGTGGCTTACTTCGTCGGGAGTTTTGTATATATGGAGCATGGTAAATTAGTGCTATTTGTTCTTTATATATAGTATCAGGGTGAGCCACCCGCCAGCTGGCGGGTGACCCACCCTGTAACGGTATTTTAAACTTTGCCAATTGCCTTATACTCCTGCCTGCACACCCTGGTGGCTCTGAGGTAAGGTGATCCAGTTGCGGCCATCGCGGGCGATGAGCGCTTCTGCATCTTCGGGTCCCCAGCTATCGGGTGCATAGTTTGGAAAATCAACCGGTGATCTGCTTTCCCATGCTTCCTGGATGGGCATTACCACTTTCCATGCAGCTTCAACCTGGTCGCTGCGCATAAACAGGGTAGCGTTGCCTTCCATAACATCCAGCAACAGGGTCTCATATGCTTCGGGATCATTATCGCCATAGGCTTCCTTATAATTAAAGGTCATATCAACCGGGTTCAACGCTACGGTTTGTCCGGGGCGTTTTGCCTGGAAGCGTAAGCGAATATCCATTTGCGGCTGAATGCTGATCGTAAGCCTGTTGGGCCTCCAGGTTAATGCCGCTTCCGGCGGGAAAGCGAAATTGGGCGCCTGTTTAAATTGAATGGTGATAACGGTTGACTTTTCATGTAACCGTTTGCCGGTACGTACATAAATAGGGACATCCTGCCAGCGCCAGTTGTCGATATAGAATTTTACCGCTGCAAAAGTATCGGTAGGAGAGCTGGGATTTATTTTATCCTCATTGCGATAGCCGGCTACTTTTTTACCCTGCATCCAGCCATCGGAGTACTGACCCCGCACGGCATACTTGTGCACTTCTTCCTTGCTGTATTTGCGCAGGGCGTTCAGCACATCTACCTTTTTATTGCGGATCTCATTAGCGTCGAAAGATACGGGCGCTTCCATAGCCACCATACACAGCAATTGCAGAATGTGGTTCTGCACCATGTCGCGCAGTGCGCCTGAGCGTTCGTAATAATCACCACGATTTTCGAGACCAACGGTTTCAGCGGCGGTGATCTGGATATGATCGATGTAGTTCCGGTTCCAGATCGGTTCAAACAGCGCATTGGCAAAACGCAAGGCCAGGATGTTTTGAACGGTTTCTTTTCC
>JAJKIL010000168.1 GCA_021154515.1 Niastella sp.
CAGTTGATGTAAGCGCCCCCGTAACAGGAAGGGGTAGCGTTGTGACTCATTTTTGTTCCCATCCCTGAATAAATATTATACGTAGCAGGATCATTGTGATTGGATGGAAGAGGGGGCACTTCGGGAGAATTGGCATACGGAGAATAATCGTACAACATGGTTTTTTGCAGGGTAACAAATGGTTTGAACTGCCAGGCGCCGGCAACATAATTCACAGCAAGGGTGCCGCCCCATTGTTTGGCATATACGGTTAAATTGTTCAGATCAGACAATCCCTGGAATGCAAGGGGACCAGTAGGGTAAAATGTTCCGCTTTCAAAAATAGTGTAGGAGAAATTGCGGGTTTTAGTGGTGAATAATTCCAGGTCAATTTCCAGGTTGTCTGCCGGCTGCGCCCTGTATCCGGCTTCAAACAAAGTGGATGTAAGCAGCTTTATATTTTTGTTACCCCGCACTTCCAGCAAATAGGTTCTGCCACTGAGCGGGCCTGTGATGTCGAGGTTGGAAAACAGATCAATGATCAGCGGAGTTCTAAATGCTTTTGACTGTACTATGCGTACCAGGTTGCGGTCATTGATCTTATAAGTGGCGGCCAACTGCCAGGAATAATAGAACCTGTCGGGATAATTAAATTTATCGGCCCTGGCCCCGCCAACCAGGCGAAGCCGTTGGTCAAACAATTTATAATCGGCCCGCAGTGAAAAAGCGGTAGTAATGGATTCTGCCCGGCCGCTCCATAACCCTTCTTTTATAGTTGTATTTACATATTTACTGTCGTCATAGATGGCCCGCCGGTAGATAAGGCCAGGGGTAACACTTAAATTATTTATGGGAGAGATCTTATATTCAACAAGGGCATCGAGTGTATTATACGTCCATCGCCATTTCGAAAGCCCCAACAGGGGCAATTGAGTACCATTTACATAGGAAAGCTGAACCATCCAGTCGTTAATATCGCCTTTGATATTCGCATACCTGGTATCGGCTTTTGCAGTGGACAAATAAGCTGAATAGTTATCTGTTGCAAATTCTTTTTGAACTTCAGCATGCTGGGCCCCAAAAGCCGCCGACAACCGGACCTTTTCTGCCGGATTGTAATTCACAAACCCGTTCACGCCGTATTTACGCATGGCCAGATCTGGATGCGGATATCTTTCATTCACATTAGCAGCGCCCAGCGGATTTCTTTTTACAGCAGTGACCGAATCGAGGGGTACATATCGTTGGGTAGGTTCGTCATAATAAGTACTTTGGGTCCTGTTCCTGTTTTGATAGTTACCCGATAGTATGGCGCTTAATTTATCGCCCTTATTAAATCCTACCGAGGCGTTTGCAATGATGGAATTATAACTACCAGCCATTGCATTGGCAACCGAATACAATCCTTCTTTCAATGGCTTGCGGGTTATAATATTAATTACACCTGAAACAGCATTGGGCCCATATAAAGCGGCAGAAGGCCCTCTCACCACTTCAATTTTCTCAACATCATTGAGATCAATGGGTAAAGTTTCCCAGAAGGTGCCGCCATGTAAATAATTATATACAGGATAGTTATCGATCATTACCAGCGTGGTAGAGCTGGTAAAGAATAAAAAGGCTGCATTGGGCGGAATGTTGTCGAGCCCCCGGATGTGAATGTCATAATTGCCGTTGGTTTGCTCCCGCACAATTACGCCCGGCACCAAGCGTAATGCTTCCATGATGGATGTACATCCCGATCGCTTTATCTGTTCTTTGGTCACAACCGAGGAAGAAAGCGGTGCATCAAACGTTGATTCAGCCACTTTGGAGGCTGAATAGATGGGAATGTTCATCAGGTTTTCGATCGATAAGCGTAAAAGAGATGATACAGAATCATTCTTCTGGCCATTCACCTGAATGGAAACAGCAATCATAATTATTGCAAAGGGTATAATTTTTTTCATAGCATGCCCGTGCCCGGTATTTTGCGGGTTAAGAGGTAATTCCTGTGAGTGGGGTAACTAATTAAGGTAGGTAGTTGCTATCATTTGCACTTTATCGGGAGTTAATGGCTTTTCCAGGTAATCTATCACGGCTTTATAGGAAAAGGCCCTTAATTTATCTTCGGGCCTTACCGAACTGGTAAGCATAACGACTTTTATCTTTTTTTCGAGCGACAGTTTTTTTAATCTTTCCAGAAAATCAAAGCCGTCTATACCCGGCATTTTAATATCCAGAAAAATAACGTCGGCACAATCTGATTGCCTGATCAGTTCAAGCGCCCTTAAACAGTTTTCAGCAGTTTCGATTTCGTTGGCAGCGTGCAGGCTTTCGAGCAATTCTTTTGAAAGATAATTAGCTGTTGCATCGTCATCTACCAATAAGATCTTGTTAATTGGGAGTAATTCTACAGGAGGTTTTTTCATACACTTACAATTTTGGGGTTAAGCAAATAAATATAAGTCGGCCATGCGTATGCATCACCCTGAAATTGCTATTAATCAGACCTGCCTGTGCGGTAAAAACAATCGAGGCTATGTACTGGAGAGTTGCGGTCTCAGCTAATCGCTTTTGGGGCGGTTGCTCAAACGTTTATTGCTATTATTAGTTGTAAACACCACGCTTACCCTAAGATAGTATTATTTTATAATAATAAGTATTTTTTATTTGAGGTGTATGGGAGGGATGTTTACGTTATATATACGCAAAGAATGAGGTCCTTCGTATGCAAATTGAAATTCGTATAACTGGTCAACTCTATCAACCCTTTCAACTCTATCAACTATTTCCTCAGCGATGCAAAGGAAGCCCGCAATTCTTCTGAAAACAGTTTGGGTTGTTCCCAGGCTGCAAAGTGGCCTCCTACATCAAGTTTATTATAATGTATGAGATTGGGAAATGCTTTTTCTGCCCAACTACGTGGCACCTGGTACAGTTCATCAGGGAAAGCGCTCACGGCAACAGGTATCTTAATGTTTTTAATATCGAAGAAAGGCAACTTATTTTCCCAATAGAGCCGGGCCGATGATACTCCCGTATTCGTTAACCAGTACAGGGTAATGTTCTCAACAATATCTTCTTTGGTAAGACCGGCAGCCTCTCCATTAAACACGCGGGTTATAAGCGCCAGGCTGGCTGCATCATGGTCGAGTATCCAGCCTGCCAGACCAATGGGTGAATCGGCAATGCCGTATAACGTTTGCGGGCGGTGTGCCATTTCAAGGGCATAGCTAAGGCCATTTTTATAAAAAAAATCCAGTTGTTTAAACGCATGATCCTCATCGGCCGACAACCCGGCAGGCTCAGGACCACCAGCCTGCAATACTTTATTAATGTCTGCAGGAACAGTTGCCGCCATGTTGGTATGAATACCGATCAATTCAGGCGGCGCCAGCACTGCCATTTGTTCGGTTACGGCATCGCCCCAATCGCCGCCCTGGGCCACATATTTATTATAGCCAAGCCGTTTCATCAATGTGATCCACGCTTTGGCAATGTGTACAGGGTCCCAGCCGGTAACTGTTGGTTTTCCTGAAAATCCATGTCCTGGTAATGACGGTATTACCACGTCAAAAGCGTCTTCGGCCCTGCCGCCATAGGCCGTGGGATCAGTAAGGGGTCCTATGATCTTTAATTGTTCAATGACAGAACCGGGCCAGCCATGCGTTATGATCACCGGCAGCGCGTTCTTATGTTTTGACCTAACATGAATGAAGTGGATGTCTACGCCATCGATATTTGTCATGAATTGCGGCAATGCGTTCAGCTTCTTTTCGGTTTTTCGCCAGTCATACGTAGCCCAATAGCTGGCCAGTTGTTTCATTGTCGCCAGCTGCACTCCTTGTGTTGCATCTGTAACTATCTCCTGGTCTGGCCATTGGGTAGCCAGAATGCGTTTGTGAAGATCGGTCAGCCGGGCTTCAGGTATATTTATTTTAAAGGGACGGATCGCCTCATTGGATGGTGGTGCGGGGGTGGTGCTATTTTGTGCATTGCTCACTAAACCTTGCATGATAAATACAGCTGTTAACAGCCCATTGCTCATTTTGCCTGCAATCTTTTTCATTGTAAAATTTTTTAGCGTTTCAATTATCCGGTAAATGTACACCGGCCCCTCCCCCTTTTCCAATGACCTTCAGCCAAACCGGACGAATTAATAACCCAACCCGGCATTTCAACACTTCATTTTTACTGGTTGAAAAAGAAAAACCCCCGGTTGATGAAACCCGGGGGAACTCCCTCACTTTTACCTGTACGTCTACTTGATTAAACCTTCGTTACCACTTGTGCGTGCTAATTCTATTGCTGCGCTTCGATAATCAAACACAGCTTCTAAATAATTTAATTGCGCGGCAGTTAAAGCCAGTTCTGCGTCGGTTAGATCGAGCCTGGAGGTTACGCCCTTTGCATACCTGTATTGCACAATGTCGTACCCCAGTAAGGCAGTTTCTTTTACTTTCAATTGCGTTTGCAGCCGATCGTGCGTTTCTTTTAAATTGGCGATCACCTGCTTTACCATTGTCTTCAGCGCCTGTTGCGCCTCGGTGATCCGGATGCCGGATTGATCATGCGCATATTCAGCCTGGCGGATCTTTGCCTGGTTACTAAACCCCGTGAACAAAGGCAATACAACCTGGGCCCCTGCAAAGGAAGTGGAAGGCCAGTTGGCATTTACGAAATCAAATTTGCGCGCCTGGGTTTGTAGCTGGTATTGGCCTACAGCAGACACTACCGGCAACCGGGCCGCTTTGGCCAGCACAGTTTGTTGTTCACTCATCTGTTGCTGCAGCAACAATGCCTGCAGGTCGGGCCGCTGACGCAGCGCCTGCTCGTATAGTTCATTTTCTGAAGGAATGGCTATGGGGGTATTTGCCACCAGGGAATCTGTAAGGGTGATCTGCGTTAGTGAATCCATTCCCATCAGGGTGATCAATTGTTGCTTGCCTGTTTCAATGGCGTAGTTCAGTTTGAGCATATCCGGTTTCAGGTTCTCTACCGCCGTATAAGCCCGGAGTGTATCAACCCGTAAACCGCGGCCCTGGGCGAGCAATGATCTTGCATCGGCCAATGCTTTTTCATTACGCAACAGGCTTTCCTGCTGCAGTTTTAACCGTTCTGCCAGCACCAGGATGCCGAGATAGGTTTGTTGCACATCAGCCGCTACATTAATAGCTGATTGCCGATACATCACCTGCGATACCTGTTCCTGCAATTGCGCCACCCGGCGTGTAGGCGCGGCTACGGGATTATAGAGGGGATAGCTGGCGCTGATCACTCCCGAAAACTGGTCCCGGCCACCAAAACGATCATAGGGAACTTTACTGGTATTGCCGGTTGCGCCCAATCCGAAGAAGGTAGGCAGGGCAAAATAATGCAGGTATTGCGCTCCGAGTTGTGCTGCAGGCAGCGAAAGACTTTTCGCTATCCGTACCTGTTCGGTGGCAATGGAAATATCCAATGCATTTGCTTTTAAAGTGCGGTTGTATTGTTTTGCCAACTGCACAGCATCCTGCAAACCGAGATCTCTTTCCTGTTGAGCTTTGCCCGCCAACGGGGCAGTCATTGCAAACAGGATGATATAATAAAATAAGGATCGTGCTTTCATGATAATACTGTATTGGGTTGAAGAGATGAAACGGCAGGAGAAACTGCAGTTCCGTTTACATCGGGATGAACTGTTTTTGCTTTCCTGCTAAAATAACTGTACACCGCAGGGATCACAAAAAGGGTAAGCACACCGGCGAATACCAGTCCGCCTACTACTACAATACCCAGTGAAGCGCGGCTGCCGGAAGAGTTACCCAAACTGAGTGCAATTGGCAGGGCGCCGAAGATCATCGCCAGGGTGGTCATCAGGATAGGTCTGAAACGGGAAGCGGCTGCTGCTATAACGGCCTCACGTACATTCATGCCTTCCTTCTTTCGCTGGTTGGCAAATTCCACGATCAGGATACCATTCTTTGTGATCAAACCGATCAGCATAATCATCCCGATCTGACTGAAGATATTGATAGAACTACCGCTGACCCACAAACTGATCAGGGCGCCTGTTACGGCCATTGGCACAGTAAGCAGAATGATGAACGGATCGATCAAACTTTCAAACTGCGCCGCCAGTACCAGGTAGATGAGGATAATAGCAAAGATGAAGGCGAACACCAGGCTCGAACTGCTTTCCTTATAATCCCGGCTTTGCCCGGCCAGCGCTGTTCTGAATCCTGTGGGTAATGTTTCTTTTGTAATGCGGTCCATTTCGTTCAGCGCTTCTCCCATGCTCACGCCCGGCGCCGGTGTGGCCTGGATGGTTACACTGTAACTTTGATTGTACCGGTAAATAGCGGGTGGACTAATCCCTTCGTGCAACGACACCAGGTTATCTAACGGCACCATTTCATTATTAGATGATTTCAGAAAAATCGAACGCAGGTTTTCCGGGGTAGAACGTTCAGCCCTTTCCAGTTGCCCGATCACTTCATATTGGCGGTCGTTGTAGATAAAGTATCCGTAACGGCGTCCGCTCAATGCTAATTGCAGGGAGCGACCGATCTCCTGGGTAGAGATGCCTAACTGCGCCGCGCGCTGGCGATCGATGGAGATACTGATCTCGGGCCGGTTCACTTTGAAATCAGGATTTACGAAACTCAGCTTTTTGCTGCCATAAACAGCCCCGGTGAGTTTCGGCATTACTGCTATCAGCTGTTTCAGATCGGGCGCCTGCACCACATATTCAATGGGCTGACTGGATGCAAAACCACCGATGGTTGGGATCTGTATCGGGATCACGATCACATTGCGGAACCGGGTGCTGGCCGCCACCAGTTTTTCATACACCTGTTGCTGTGTCATACCGCTTTTTCGTTTGTGTGGATCTTCTAAAAACACCCACTGGAATCCACTGTTGGCAGGTTGTACCAATGAGCCTACACCAGCCGCCACCGCAGCATAGGTTACGTTATTATTGAGATCGGGAATGGAATCCGCCACATAGTTGCTGATCTCCTGCATGGATGCTTCCATACTCTCGAAGGATGTGCCTTCGGGTGCAATCACCGCCAGTCCTACCAGCGAGCGATCTTCCAGCGGGGCCAGCTCTGATGGCAATTTGGGCGCCAGCCAGTAGGCAATACCAAAAGAAAGAATGAGCAACGCAAAACCCAGCCAGCGAAAACGCATAAAACCTTTCAGCAGGCTTTCATAACCGTTATTCAATTTTACAAAGAAAGGTTCCGTTTTACGGTACAGCCAGTTGTGGTGGGCGCCTGCTTTCAGCAGGTAAGCGCTCATCATAGGCGACAAGGTGAGGGCCACAAATGCGGAGATCAATACAGAGCCGGCTACCACCACCACAAACTCTTTAAACAGTTTACCGGTAATACCACCCAGGAACATGATGGGGAGGAACACCGCCGCCAGCGTAATAGTAGTGGATATTACGGCAAAGTAGATCTCGTTAGAACCCTTACGGGCTGCTTCCAGCGGCTTCATCCCCTCTTCCACCTTCGAATAAATATTCTCCAGTACTACAATGGCATCGTCAACCACCAACCCAATGGCCAGTACCAGGCCCAGCAGGGTAAGCACGTTGATGGAGTAATTCATTATGTACATGATGAAGAACGCTGAAACGATCGACACCGGAATAGCCACTAATGGGATCAGCGTACTGCGCCAGTCGCGCAGGAAAATGAAAATGATAATGGTCACCAACCCGAATGCGAGGATCAGGGTCTCTTCCACTTCAGAGAGGGAGTTCTTTACCGGAACGGTGAAGTCTTTACCCAGCCTGATATTATATTCCTTCGGCGCCGTTTTGATGATCTCTTCAAAACGTTTGTTGAATTCATCTACAATAGCCAGTGAGTTGGCACCACGTTGTGGTTGAACACCGGTACCCACACCAAAACGGGCAGTTTTCCCTTCGGCAACGATCATGGCCGTGCGTTCGTTCTGCGAGCTCATGATAGCCTGACCTACATCCCGGAAACGAACGATGGCGCCGTTCTTCTCACTGATGATCATGTTATTGAAATCTTCTTCTGTAACCAAGCGGCCCAATGTGCGAAGCGTCATTTCTGTTTGCTGTCCTTCAATACGTCCGCTGGGCAAATCAACATTCTCGCGTTGTAATGCAGTCTGAATGTCGGCGGGAGCAAGTCCGTAAGAAGACAATTTCACGGGGTCCATGCGTAACCGCATGGCGCGTTTGCGGCCTGCATACGATTCCACCAATCGCACGCCGGGTATGGATTGCAACAGCTCCTTGATATTGATGTTCACGAAGTCGGTAATATCTTCCAGGCTTTTGGTATCGCTTTGCACGGTGAGGAACACCAGGAACTCGGGCGGACCTGATTTTTCCACGATGGTGGGTTCAATATCAACCGGTAGTTGCTGACGTGATTTGGAAACCTTGTCACGCACATCATTGGCGGCAGCTTCCAGGTCTGCATTCATGTTGAATTCAACAGTGATGATGCTCACCTGCTCCCGGCTTACGGATGTCAGGGCGCGAATGCCGTTGGCTTCTGCAATAGCTTCTTCCAATGGTTTGGTTACCTGCGAAGCAATGATATCGGCACTTGCTCCGGGATAAACGGTTGTTACGGTCACAATGGGCGAATCTGTTACCGGGTACTCACGGGTACCTAGGAAAGTATAGCCTACTATGCCAAATAAGATCAATAGAACTGACATCACCCCGGCCAATACAGGCCTGGAGATGCTCATTTGTGAAATGGCACTCATATAATTAATTAAAATTGGTAATTAGAAAGGGAGTATGGTTGCGGGTTACAGGTTGCAGGGTTCAGCCTATAGTTTTAAGTGTTGTGTTTGTTGTTCTAAGTTTAAGTTATTAAGTTCGTAAGTTCTTAGGTTTGCTAGTTTCAGGGGCGCCAGCAGAGCTATTTCACGTTCACAACGCGAACGTCTGCGCCGGGCGACAAACGCAACTGGTTACTGACAATAACGGTATCGCCTGCCCCAATTCCCTTTGTGATCTGAACGCTCTCTGCGTCGCGCTGCCCTACTACCACCGGCGTTGCCTGTGCTTTACCATTTTTCAGCAGGAATACAGCGTATCCCTGAGAGGAGGGCATCAGGCTTTGACTTGGTATCTGCAGGGCATCGTTGGTGGTATGCAAGGCAATGGCCAGATGGGCGCTTTGTCCGGTCACCAGTTTACCGTTAGGATTAACCGCAATAGCTCTTACCAGCAGGGTCCTGGTGGCGTGATCTACAAAAGATTCCTTGGAGATCACGGTGGCATTGAACTGGGTGCTGTCGCCCTCCACACTGAACAATTGATGGGTACCCGGATTAACCAGGTTGGCATATTTTTCCGGAACAGAGAATTCCACTTTTACCTGGGCATCATCCACGATCGTCGTAAGCGGTGCATTGGGCGAAACCAGTGCGCCGGGATACGTGCGAATGATACCGATCTTTCCGGAAAAGGGCGCCCGGATGCGGGTTTTGTCGATAGTGGTTTCCAGTTGCCTGATCTCTGCTTTCAAAACGGCTAAATTAGTGGAAGCCTGGTCATAGTCCTGTTGTGATGCGGCATCATGTGCAATCAGGTCTTTCAGGCGGGCTTCATTGAGCGCGGCCAGTTTTTCCTGTTGACGAAGCCGTTCCATCTGGGCCTGCAGGTCTGCATCATCCAATTGAAAAAGCAGGGCGCCTTTGGCTACCCGATGGCCCTCTTTCACGGGCACGCTCACCACTTTTTTGGTCAGCTCGCTGGAGATGGATACTTCCTGGTTGGCGGCAAGGGTACCTGCTATCTCGATCAATTGTTTTACGGCTCCCGGCGCTACTACATGTACATCAGCCGGAATGCCCGGCGCCGCTGCAATGGCTGCAGAGGTTGCCGGTTCGCCCTCGTTCGCCCGGCTGGTACAGGCATTAAGAAATAGTATAAAAAGAAACGATAGTAAGACCGAAAGACTGGTCGGTAATAAACGGTTCATAGCGCTGAAATTTAATAGATATATTGAAATGTTTCGATGTTTTTATTCTAAAAAAAATCCATTGACTGGATTTGAATTGGGAATAAATTCGATCACAAACGTATTGAAACATTTCGATACGTCAATCATTTTTTTCAAAAAATTTTTCTAAACCTTCAGGGCTGTCAGGAAGTTTACATACTGATCGATCACCTTGTTATTCAGGGTGTATTTTACTTCCCGGCCTTCTTTTTCTGCGATGATCAATTCAGCATCAGTGAGTTGTTTAAGGTGGTGGGATACAGACGGCTGCGCCAGTTCAATGATCTCGTTTATCTCGGAACAATACAGGCAGGCCTTATTCTTATGGAGGGATTTGAGGATCTGCAATCTGTTGGGATCTGCCAATGCCTTCGAAATTTTTTCTACCTTCTTAAGTTCCATAACAAATTGTTTACGCTATTAAGACAGGTAAAAGTACAATTTTTTTATTGTACTTATATTTACGGCCAATTCTTCAACATGAAAGAAGACCTGCTCAAACTGATCGATATCCTGGGTACCATCACCTTTGCCATCTCGGGGGTGTTTGCCGCCATGCAAAAGCGGTTGGATATTTTTGGGATCCTGATCATTTCTTTTATTACATCCATCGGGGGCGGAACGTTAAGAGATGTGCTGCTGGGTGATCTGCCGGTAAAATGGATGCGGGATATTGAAACCCCGGCCATTATTCTGGTGAGCGCTATATGCGCAATCCTGTTCAGGAACATCATTAAAAATTTTCAGCAGACCTTATTCATTTTCGATTCCCTGGGTTTGGGTTTCTTTACGGTGCTGGGTCTGCAAAAAGGAATAAAGTTTGGTTTAAACCCCGGCATCTGTATAGTGCTTGGCACCATCACCGGTTGTTTTGGCGGAGTTATAAGAGATATTCTGCTCAACAATATCCCTTTGATCTTCAGGCGGGAAATTTATGCCACCGCCTGCATCCTGGGTGGCATTATCTATTTCATTTTGTATGGGACCAGTTTCCCCAAAGAATGGCTGGACGTTACTGTTATGCTGGTTGTTTTTATCATCCGCTTCCTGGCCGTGAAATATAACTTTGTTCTACCTGATCTGTATAGTGACAAAAAAGGCCGTCCTTAAGACAGCCCTGAATTTTTATAGTCCCAGTCCACCTAACATGCCGCCAGCCAAACCTTTCATTTCATCATCAAAGGCCTGTTCGGCTTTTGTAAGCGCCCGGTTCAGCGCTGTAATAAGCAGGTCTTCCAGTTCTTCTTTTTTGTCAGGCGCCATCAACTGGTTATCTATTGAAATGGCTTTCCCCTCCCGGTTGCCGGTTACCGAAACTTTTACCAGTCCGTTACCAGCTTCTCCATCAATAATTACAGAACCAAGCTTTTGCCTGCCTTCCTGCATTTTCTGTTGCGCTTCCTGCAATTTGCTAAGCATATCTCCGAACATATAATATACGTTTAAGACCACAAAGGTATATTAATTACTACAG
>JAJKIL010000169.1 GCA_021154515.1 Niastella sp.
TGCGCGTCGCGGTACATTTTTCGAAAAAGAAAGAATAATATCCAGGCAACAGCGCTCAATTCTACGATCAGCAGTAACAGCGATGAAAGCCGTATATAACCAATAAATTCATTATACCCATGCAGCACAAAGAACAGGATAAGCCACTGGAAATAGTACGGAGTTTTAAGTATTTGTTGAAGCTTTGGCATACGCCAATCAGAATAAACCGTATAACTGGGAATCTGTTTCATTACCATAATTAATAAACGGAAGAATCTTTTTTGAGGGGTATCTGTTGCCCGAACAAGGTATTAAACAGTAAGGGGAACTGGTTCACATTGCTTACACTATCGTACCATAAATGGTAATCTTTATTGGGGAGATAGATGGCGTTGAAATTTGTAAAGCCGAAAAATTTATCCGGCATTGCAACAGCATCGCGATTACCATGATCGCTCATTACCATAATCACCGCTTTACCCTGCGTGGCGGCAAATAATTGATCCAGGTATTTCATCAGGCGCTTATTGGTATAGACCAGATATTGGAGATATAATTTATCTATTCCCGATTGCTTATGGCCTTTTACTGCTTTGTAGGTATTGGCAAATTTACCGGTACTGTCGAATATAAAGGGTTTATGGGGCATAAGCAGGTGCAGATAAGTAAAAGCAGGTGATTGCCGGCCGGCCGAATCCAACACGCCCTGCATTTGTTTTTCGTAGATAGCAGCGAGTTTTTTGTTGAACCAGTTGGTTACCGGGCTTAGATCAATATAGTCCTGTGGCTCCGCGTAAATGATCCTGCCAACCGTGCGGGCATACAGCATTCTGAAAGTGATCAGTTCTATATCCCAGGGCACCATGGAGAAATGATATTTGGGATCGATACCGCCTACTACAAAAGGCGAATAATTATGAATGGAATAATTAAAGCGTTTAAAATATTCCACCACGGCATTACGATCTATCAGCCTGATCATATTTTTATATATAAACCCGGGACTATGGCCTACTTCTGTTGTATCGAGATACCGCATATTGAGCATGGAGGCCATAGCATAAATAGTGGCGTGGTAATTACCTCGCGAGCTGGTATTTATATGAAACCCTTTCTGCCTTAAAAAAGACTCAAAAACGCTGTTGTCGTAATGATAATATTCCTGCAAACCCGATGAGCCCAGGTATTCATCCAGCAAGATCAAATACACATCTGGTTTAGCAGCGGTATCGGCCAGTGGTTTTATTGACTCAGCCGCCATGGGTGCTTTAGGCTGTTTTACAGTAGCTGCCTGCCATAGTATTAAACAGGTATCAAACAGCATCAATGTTACAAACACCCCACTTAAAAAGCGGGTTAACTTTACCGGCGATCTTTTATACCTGAACAATCCTATAAATGTACCAGCACAAACCAACAGCATTACCGGCAATAACCGGGGAAACAACGACCATTTAAAAAGCGGGCGGTAGCCGGCCAGTGCATCCTGAATGGCGCCAAAGAAAAAATAACAGAATAACAGTACCGAAACCAGCAAAGCGGCCTTATGTGCATCACGGTATATTTTCCGGAAGAGAAAGAAAAGTATCCAGGCCGCTGCACTCAGTTCTACTATCAGTAAAAGCATCGATGAAATTCTTATGAAACCCATAAACTCAGTATACTGATGCAACACAAAAAACAGGATCAGCCACTGGAAATAATAAGGGACTTTAAGAATTTGTTGAAGCTTTTGCATACGTCAATTAGAACAAACCATATAACTGGGAATCTATCTTGCGGATGATATCGCCAAGGTGTTCATCGTTTTCGGGGAACTTGTTTTTATCGATATCTATCACCAGCAACGGACCTTCTTTGTAGCCATCGATCCATTTATTGTAGAAATCATTGAGGCGTTTCAGGTAATCGAGCCGGATATTCTCTTCATATTCACGGCCACGTTTCTGTATTTGCGCAACCAGGGTTGGCACCGATGCTTTCAGGTAGATGAGCAGATCGGGTGGTTGCACCATTGTTTTTAATGTTTCAAAAAACTGGAAGTAGTTATCAAAATCGCGCTTGCTCATTAACCCCATTTCATGGAGGTTGGGCGCGAAGATATAAGCATCTTCATATATAGTACGGTCCTGTACGATGGTTTCGGTACCGCGATGAATATCGTTCAGTTGTTTGAGGCGGCTGTTGAGGAAATAGATCTGCAGGTTAAAACTCCACCTGGGCATATCATCATAAAAATCGAAGAGATAGGGATTATGGTCTACATCTTCAAACTGGGGTATCCAGCGATAATGTTTACTGAGGAGCTCGGTGAGCGTAGTTTTGCCCGCACCGATATTACCCGCTACAGCAATATGCTTCGGTTTTTTTGCTTTTGCCATTATTATAGAGTTCTATCCCGTTTCGTCCCGATTTGTCGGGGCAATCAAAAATTTAAGATATTAATTCTTTCCGGTTTTAAACCTGTTGACCACGCTTTTTTAATAATAATTCAACCCAATGGCTTCGCGAACCATTTGCATGGTAGTTTGTGCACTGGCCCGGGCTTTTTCAGCCCCCTGAGTCATCACTTTTTTCAGGTAGTTGGTATCCTGCTGAATGGCTTCGGCTTTTTCGCGTATAGGCGCTATAAAGCGTACCATGTCTTCGGCCAGTTGCTTTTTCATATCACCATACCTGATGGTACATGCGTTATAGTCTTCTTCAAATTTCTTAATAACATCCGGGGCACTTACCAGGTTCATCAGCAAAAAGATGTTCTCGATGTAATCGGGTTTAGGCGTGTTTGGTTCTGTGGGTCCGCTATCTGTTTTAGCCTTCATTACTTTTTTGCGGATCAGGTCGTCGGGATCGCTGAGGTATAAGGTGGCGTATTGGTTTTCACTTTTACTCATTTTGCCTGCGCCATCGAGACTGGGCACTTTTATGAGTTCGCTGCCATAGTTAAAAGCAAAGGGTTCAGGGAACACTTCACCCCCATAGCGGTGATTGAAACGGTTTACATAATCTCTGGCCATTTCCAGGTGTTGTTCCTGGTCTTTACCCACCGGTACCAGTTTGGCGCGGTGTAACAAAATATCGGCTGCCTGTAATACAGGATAGGTCAGCAATCCGGCATTTATATTTCCCGGCTGCAAACGGATCTTGTCTTTAAAGGTGGTAGTCTTTTCCAGCACCCCCACCATGGCAATCATATTCAGGTACAGGTACAACTCTGAAGTTTCATAAACATGGCTCTGGCAGTACAGCGCACATTTATCGGGATCGAGACCGCAGGCCAGGTGCTCAGCCAGGACCCGGATTATATTATTTTTTAACTCTTTTGTATCGGGAAGGGTGGTCAATGCATGCAGGTCGGCCACCATAAAAAAGCAGTTGTATTCTTCCTGCATCCGCACGAAGTTGCGCAACGCCCCGAAATAGTTACCCAGGTGTAAAAACCCGGTAGGGCGGATGCCGCTCATGACAATCTCTTTATTAACACTTTGCATAAGGAGGGCGAAGATAAGAAGAAACAAGGTACAAGGCTCAAGACACAAGGTTCAAGGCCCAGGTAACAAGGCATGAGATTCAAGTATAAGGTACAAAAATCTGAAAATCAAAATTATACCTACTAATAAAGCCTTGTGCCCTGAAATCTTGGCCCTTGTGCCTTAAAAAGTTATTTTTGTTTGTATGGAAGTAAATGACGCATTGGTTCAGAACCTGGCCAACCTGGCCCGCCTGCAGTTCAACGATCAGGAAAAAGAAATAATTAAGAAAGACCTGCAACGAATGATTCATTTTGTCGACAAACTGAATGAATTGAATACGGAGGGGGTGGAACCGCTTTTACATATGACCGATGCCATCAATGTGTTGCGTGAAGATGAGATAAAAGGTTCCATTACCCGCGAAGAAGCACTTAAAAACGCCCCCGACTCAGATGGTACGTTCTTCAAAGTGCCCAAGGTTATTAAAAAACAGGAATAAACTTATTCTATGAGTTCAATCATTCATCTTGAAGATATTCGTAAGAGCTACTTCATGGGTAAACAGGAATTGCAGGTGCTGAAAGGCATTAACCTGGATATTCATAAAAATGAATATGTAGCCCTGATGGGGCCCTCCGGTTCTGGCAAAAGTACCCTGATGAATATTCTTGGCTGTCTCGACTCCCCTTCTGCCGGCCAGTATGTGCTGAATGGTCAGGACGTAAGTAAAATGGCCGATGATAACCTGGCCGATGTGCGTAATAAAGAAATCGGTTTTGTGTTTCAGCAGTTCAACCTGCTGCCCCGGCTTACAGCACTGGAAAACGTAGCTTTACCACTGGTATATGCAGGTGTTGGCCGCAAGGAACGCACGGAGATGGCTATGGACGTAATAAAAAAAGTGGGGCTGGAAGACAGAAGCCATCACAAACCCAATGAATTATCGGGTGGTCAGTGTCAGCGTGTGGCCATTGCCCGGGCGCTGGTAAATAACCCTTCGCTCATTCTGGCCGATGAACCTACCGGAAACCTGGATACCAGGACATCTATAGAGATCATGCAGATATTTGGCCAGATACAGTCGGCCGGCAATACAGTTGTACTGGTTACACACGAAGAAGATATTGCTAATCATGCCAACCGTATTGTGCGTTTACGTGATGGGTTGATTGAAAGCGATAAGCAGAAGGTAGTTGTTGGCGAGTTGACGAGTTAACAAGTTGACGAGTTGACGAGTTGACGAGTTGACAAGTTAACGAGGTAGAGGAAGGTTAGGAGGTATTAAGTTGGAAGTTGATAGAGGTTACAGGGTTGATATAGTTGATAATGGACAAGAGGTGAAAGGAAGGAGAAATGAAAATAGTAGGGAACGTTACATTCTCGCGAACCCTTTCACGTTTCACGTTTGACGTTTCACGATTCAGGATTGCCGATTGCCGATCCTTCCCTCTGCCCTTTGCCTGCCCACCACTGACCACTCACTATTCACCATTCCAACATTTACAATTATGGCTCAAAAGATATATACTAAAACCGGTGACAAGGGTTCCACTTCATTAATTGGCGGAACCAAGGTTCCCAAATCGCACCTGCGTATTGAAGCGTATGGAACCGTTGATGAATTAAGCTCCTTCATTGGTTTATGCCGCGACCTGCTTACTGATGAAGTTGCCCGCAAACAGCTGGCTGAAGTGCAGGACCGCTTGTTTACCATGAATGCCTCCCTGGCCTGCGACCCGGTTAAAGAGCCTAAAATGCGCATCCCCGATTTGAAGGAAGAAGATATTACCCTGCTCGAAAAGGAAATGGACCGCATGAATGAGGGCATTCCCCCCATGAAGAGCTTTATACTGCCGGGCGGTCACCCGGTTCTTTCCCAATTACACATAGCCCGCTGCGTTTGCCGCCGCGCCGAACGGTGTTGTGTGCGCCTTACCCAGGAAAGCGAAGTGGAACCCGTTATTTTAAAATACCTCAACCGCCTCAGTGATTATTTATTTGTACTGGCCCGTTATACCGGCCACCAGATGAATGTGGAAGAAATTCCGTGGCGCCCCAGGATCAGTTAACAAACAGTGTTATAACCAGCACGCATATGTTTTTATTATTACACTATTTTGCCATCTTTCATGTGTAATAAGCGGTCGCTCATTTGTGCCAGTTCTTCATTATGCGTAACAATTAAAAAGGTTTGATTGAATTGCTGCCGTAGGGTAAAGAACAGCTGATGCAGCTCGCGGGCATTGGCCGAATCGAGGTTGCCGGTAGGTTCATCGGCAAAAATAATGGCAGGTTTATTAATGAGGGCGCGGGCTACAGCTACCCGTTGCTGCTCGCCACCCGATAACTGATTAGGTTTATTATCGATGCGTTTTTCTAACCCCAACATTTGTAATAACGATAAAGCATGGTCACTCACTTCTTTTTTGCTGCGGCCGGCCATCCAGCCGGGTATACAAACATTCTCCAGGGCGGTAAATTCGGGCAACAGATGGTGAAACTGGAACACAAACCCCACATGCTGGTTCCGAAAGGCCGCCATCCGCTTCTCGTTCAGGAAATTAAGGCGTTCACCGCCTACCACCACTTCCCCTTTATCGGGCTTATCGAGTGTCCCTAAAATGTGTAACAACGTGCTTTTTCCCGAGCCTGAAGGCCCTACAATACTGGCAATTTCGCCCTGTTTTATTTCCAGGTCAACCCCCTTCAAAACCCATAACTGGCCATAATATTTTTGAATATTCGTCGCTGTTAACATGTGTTGTGAATTACTTCTAATATGGCGTCAAGATACTACAAACCATTGGCTTCCCGTTCATAGTACCCGTTTGGGGAAACTTTTTAAGAATTCCTTCCATTATCTTTCAAATATAGATTTGGTTTTTTCATTAGGAGGGTTACTTTTGCGAAAAATTGAGGGCAAGGGAACTGGGAGTAGCACTTTTCTCCGACCCTTAATTTAGTAACGTTTCGTGGATTTAAAACTTTAAACAGGATAACCACATGTTTTGGACATTAGAACTTGCATCCTATCTCGAAGATGCACCGTGGCCTGCCACCAAAGATGAGCTGATTGACTACGCGATCCGTAGCGGTGCACCCATTGAAGTGGTAGAAAATCTTCAGGAGCTTGAAGATGAAGGTGAGATTTATGAAGGTATAGAAGACATCTGGCCGGACTATCCAAGCCAGGATGACTTCTTCTTTAATGAAGATGAGTATTAAAAGCCCATGGCTAAAAAATAGTGCAAACCGGTCGCTGTAAAGCGGGCGGTTTTTTTGGGCCCCGATAA
>JAJKIL010000170.1 GCA_021154515.1 Niastella sp.
CATTGCAAAAAAAGCGGTAGCCTTGTTGATGGAACAATGCGAGAGCACAGAAACCAAGATCGCCAAAACAGAGATAGAGCTAACTGCAAAACTAATAGTGAGAGGGTCTACTTAATCGGTCGGCTCTTTATTCATGGGTGGTTTATTGGCAATATAATGGTAAAGGAGGCTCCGCTTTCAGGAGCGCTTTTAGCGGTAATTATCCCATCGTGGTGATCTACAATTTTTTTACATAAAGCCAGTCCTATCCCCGTACCGCTAAAAGAGCGCATGTTGTTCAACCGCTGAAAGATGATGAAGATCTGTTCGGCATATTGTTGCTCAAAGCCGATGCCGTTATCGGTAAAAACCAGTTTTACATATTCAATGTCTTGCTGCAATTGCGGATAGTTCACCATTTCTGATGGCAACAGCATTGTTGACGTAATGCTTATGACCGGTTTGGTTTCGGAAAACTTTAATGAATTACTGATCAAATTAGCGAACAGCTGGTGTAACTGCAAGGGAATTCCTTTAATGATGGGTAAGTCAGTAGCAGTGACAACGGCCTGTTTCTGTTCAATGAGTAACTCGTAGTCAGATAATACATCCTTCAATACTTTATTAAGATCTGTTTCTTGAAACTGTTCACCGGTTTTGGTAAGCCGGGAATAATTCAGCACATCATTGATGAGTTTTGACATGCGTTTGGCAGAAGCATAGATCTTGTTAAAGTATTTTTCAGTCAGTTGGCTGTCATCGAGATGTTCCCTAACCATATCGGCAAAGGTTTGAATTTTGCGCAACGGTTCCTGCAGGTCATGACTGGCGATATAGGCAAACTGTTCCAGTTCGTGATTCGATCTTTCGAGCGCCGAGTTGGAGGTAAGCAATTCGCTGGTACGTGCCACCACCATTTTTTCCAGCTCGTCATTGGCCTTTTTTTGTTCGCTTTCTATGGCCAGGCGCAACCGTTCTTCGCTTTCCCTGATCAGTTGTTCTGCTCTTTTCTGGGCGGTGATATCCCGGGCAATCTTTGAAGCGCCGATGATAACGCCTTTACTGTTTTTAACGGGAGATATACTCAGCGAAATATCGAGCAGGCTGCCGTCTTTGGTAAGGCGTTTGGTTTCAAAGTGATCGATCCTTTCACCTCTTTTTAAGCGTTCCAATATTTGTGGTTCTTCATCCAGTCTGTCGGGCGGAACTATTTTAGTAATAGAAACGCCGATCATTTCCTCAGCCGTATAGCCAAAGATCCTTTCAGCACTGTTATTCCAACTGGTGACAATACTTCCCAGGGTTTTACTAATGATAGCGTCATCAGATGACTCTACAATAGCTGCAAAATGCCCGTGACTTTCTTCAATATTCTTATGATCGGTGATATCCTCCAGCATATTCACGCCGCCTGTTACTTTTCCTGTGGCATTAAAAAAGGGCCTGGGATGGGGCTTTACAATTCGCCTCGTACCATCAGGCCGTTCCATGATGATCCCGGCATCCTGAATTTCCCTGCCTTCTTTTATAGCAATGGCCATGGGACTTTGGTTAAATGGTAACACCTTTCCATCCATAGTATATATTCTTTTTGCTCCACACCAAACGTCTTTTCCAGGTTCGGGTTCCCGCCCCCAAAGGGCAACTGCGGCTTTATTATAGGTGAGAATATGACCACTGGCATCGCAGGTATAAATAGCTGCCGGCAATGCCTGGATGAGTTGTTGCGTATACAGATGAGAAGCATCTGCTTCTACAGGATTTTTCATTCGTTCGCGTCTGGACGAGGTTTCGGGGACGTTATTGGGTCTTTTTAACTGCGGCATTTCTTTTGATTTCATATTCGGGATATAACGAATGTTATATGATTTTAAAATTTTATGCCAACATAAGCCCGGGATTGGTCGTGTTATAATATATTGTTTTATAAAGAGTTCTATTTGCTTCCCTGGCTTCTACATATTTAAATAAATGGGGGTGGGTTGCCTCAGGAAGACTGATATGAATCAGTTCAGGGTAAATAACAGGCAATTAACTTTGTAAGGAAGAAAACCTGTTCTAATTAATTTTTAACTTAATCACTTTTGTTATGAGTAAGAGTAACATTTTAACCGCGTTTATTGCCGGAGCAGCCATAGGGGCAGTAGTAGGTCTTTTGTTTGCACCGGATAAGGGTACTGAAACCCGTAAAAAAATTAATGAAGAAGGTAAAAAAATGTCCGATGCCATCAAGAATAAATTCAATGAAATGAAGGAAAAAATGAATGCTGTGAAGGATGATATGGAACAGCAACGCGAGGATCTTGCATAACGGAATAGTAAATCAAAACTGGCATTATGAGTAATTCATTCGAAAAATGGGAAGGGTTAACAGACCATGTAAAAGAGTATATCAATACCAGAGTAGAATTAACCAAACTTCAAATTGCTGAAAAATCGTCGCTGGTCGTTAGCCAGGTGATTGCAGTTACCATTGTAGCCCTGTTCTTTTTATTGTTTTTGATTTTTGGAAGTATTGCCGGCGCCTGGGCTTTGAGTAACTGGATTGGAAAACCTTATTCGGGGTTTTTGATCGTGGCCGGTATTTATTTGCTGCTGGGTATAATTGTATGGGCAGCAAGAGGCCGGTTATTACGTTTTCCTATCTTGAATGCTATAATAAGACAATTGCAAAAGAGGGATAACGACGATGAACCCTCCTGATTTTCTCCTAATTATGAATATATAACGTTTACAATGATTTGAAAAGATCGTTGTTTGGGGATTTTATTTGAAAAGAATCTTTTTCTTCTTTATTTTTATTCAGATTCCCTGGTACACTTCAAACCTCAAAGCAGGTATTCGGCCTGATTGTATTCATAGCTCATAAGGGTAATCTGCCATTTTCTGATCAACGTGACTCTCCAACTATTTAGCTTCTTGCAAGTATTAATTTATACAGGCAGATTATATAATACGCATGTTTGAATACACGAGGTATTCGGATAATCGTTATTTACTGGTATTGTATACGTGCAAATGACTTCCGCGCTGCGGACAGTTACTGTTAACCATTAAACACCTGGGTATGAAAAGGATCAAGCTCATTTTGAATATAACCGCCATTACGATTGCCATAACCGGCGCCGTAGCGTCCAGCATTTATATGCAAGACAGCGACCAGCCTCAATATATTCACGTCAATAACTCTTATATACCCGTTGGTGATTATGGTGCCGACTATAATTGCCACGATTCTACAGGTGTATGTACGTATTACCAGCCGGATCCGGTTGCCCGGCCCCGGGATTATTCACCGCACCGCAAAGGGAAATACGTTCCGGCAGATAAATAATACAACAGGTATAACCAAAACCATGTATGAAACTATAGGAGTAAACCATTAACTGGTGAATTAGTCTACTATATTGTGGGTTTTTGCGTCTTGTGTTTTCAATGAATAACCCTATCATTGATGTATAACCTGTTTTGCTTTCATGAAACAAGATTTTTATATTAATAACTTAAGATGAATTATTTATTAAAAAAAATCGTTGTTTTAATTGACCCGTTTTTTTTGTGTAGTTTGATGGCTGAAAATAAGCTGGTTTTATCAGGTAATTGAACGAACTATAAAAATATGTAATGGATAGAAATCACTAAACCAGATTTCATTTTTTGCAATAATAATTTGTTCACCTGATAATAAATCGTACTATTTATCTAATAGTTGGAGAACAGAAATTAGATACTTAAATAATCTAAAAATAACTGATATAAATTTTTGAACATAGTCTATTAGTATCTAACTTTAGTTCTACCATCGCTCTCAATTCTACCTATCTACCTTATCCCTCTGAGCACCTTATTCTAATCTACATCTAACGTACAGCAGGATTCAGTGAATTTTGGGATGCTTCCATTCGTCAATAACACTTACGCCCTTAATACCCTTTCATATTATGAAAAGAAAGATTATTATTGAAATAATATCTTCCTTATTGATATTGCTTTTTTTGTATGCCAGTGTAAGCAAATGGCTTGCATTTAAAACTTTTATTGGCGATATGAACAATCAGCCGTTCCCTAACTGGATGACACCGTACCTGGTATACAGTATTCCGGTTATTGAGGTATTGATTGCCGTTGGATTAATATTTGAGAAAACCAGAGTGCCTGCCTTGTATGCATCCTTTGTTCTGATGATGGCGTTTACGATTTACACCGTGGCTGTATTATCACATGCGTTCAGGTATGTTCCCTGTTCCTGTGGGGGCGTGATAAAAAAACTCACCTGGCCTCAACACCTTTTCTTTAATCTGTTTTTTGTAGGGATCTCTTTACTGGGCATCTGGCTTAAAAAGCGGGATTCCCTACATGAAGTACGTGCGGTAAGTGCATAAATACACTTCCAAATACAATAAACTTTTTCCTGTTTTTATTGCTGCTTCACTTATTCCGGAGTAAGTGTGCGTAGCTGTAGCAGGACAGGCCCAGCCGAAAACCTGCAAAAAGAGTAGGCGATTAACCATTAGAAAAAGGACTATTAATGAACAAAATTAAAGTGGTATTTGTAGCTCTTGCGATGCTCGCGGGCGTTGGTGGTGCATTCGCTACCTATTGCCAACAATGCGAAAATTCAGTACAGTACATTTGGAACGGAAACGGTTATGTGGAAGCTGGAGTTTATGGAGTAGATTGGGATTGCGTAGTTGGCAGTGGTGGTGTTTGCACTTTTTATAAGCCCGACCCGGTTGGTCAACCCAACAACTATGCCCCTTGTCACGAAGGCGGCTGGTTTCAACTGTAAAAGTTAGTTATAGCTCTGTTTAATTGATGGGGTTACTGTAGAATACATTGGTTGCCTGTATCAATTAAAAGTAAAAATCATTCTAATAAGCCCTGGCGGTACGTCAGGGCTTTTTGTGTCCTAAAATTATTCCCGCTCGTTTTGCAGGTATCCTCCCATCAGAACGGCATCTGGCGGAATTGGCAGCGCATACCTGGTACTATTAGCAGGTAATATATATGTTTGGCTATTTAAGATCCTGGTGGGCGTAATAGTTGGTTTTTCCAGGTTCAGCCGCCGGATGTCAGTCCAGCGTATACCCCTCAACGGCATTTCCTTTCTTCTTTCAGTAAGTATGATATTTAATGCTTCATTGGCCGTCAGTGCAGTGTAAGGGATAAATGTGCCTGTTTTCCACCGTTGTTGCAGCAGGGTATTCAGGTCGCTCATTGCCTCAGTAACATGGCCGGCCCTTGCCCGGCATTCTGCTCTTACCAGGTACATTTCATCGGTAGCCAGCCCGGTAAATCCAAAGCTGGTGCCGGTATAACCACTTTTAAAATTGATCTTACCAGCGGAATTTAAAGTAAAAAGCAGTGAACGCCGTAAATCGTTCATGGCATACTGACTGTATAGCAAGGTATCAACAATGCAGGTAGTGATGGATTTTACTACATTGGTTTCATTAAACTTGCTTTGGTACATGGTTTCCGCATTCGTGCGTTCAAAGGGTCTTGATGAAGTTAAATCCTTTGTATTGTAATCGATAAGCGCATTGTATAGTTTTAAACAGTTATCTGCGTTGGCGCCTGCCTGTTCATAATTACGCATGCTTAAATATACCCGGGCCAGCAGCGCATAGGCGGCTGGTTTATTGGGCCGGTTAAGGTAAAAAGTTACGGCATCCGATAACAGATCTTTAGCTTCCTGCAGATCATTCAATATCTGGGTATACGTTGCTTCGAGGGTAGCCCTTTTTAAAACTTCATCCACATCCGGCGTTAGCTTTAAAGGTATGCCCAGGTCTGTGGTGGCTGTTTCTGCTTTATAGGGCAGGGCAAATACCTGGGCCAGGTTATAAAAAGCATAAGCTCTGATAAAGAGGGCGGCGCCTTTAAAGTTATTCCACTGTTGTTGATTACTGGTAGTTTGGGAAACCTTTTTCAATCCATCCAGTACTACGTTGGCGTATAATATCTGTTCATACGGTATATTCCAGTCAGTCACCTTTCCTTCTCCTTCATAAATATCCACTGCCCAGATATAGGCATTCCTTTCTTTTTTAGGAAGCACCTGCCAGTAATTGGGCATTATGTAAAAATTATCAGCAGATAACTCTCCCAGGGCAGGGGTTAAATTCAAAGTGGCCTCGTTATCCAGCAGTTGCTGAAAATCCTCGAGCGTGGTGGGAACTATTACATTCGAATTCGGTTTTTCGTCCAAAAAGGCCTTTTTGTTGCAGCCGACCAAACTCCAACAAAGTAGTAGTAAAAACAGGTAAATGATGTTTGCTTTCATCGGAAAAGGAATTGCTGGTTACAAATCAATTTTTAAACCTGCGGCAAAAGTTCTGGGTGGAATTACACCTGAGATATAATCCGGGTCAATACCCTGGTGATTGGCCTTCCAAAGAATTCCCAGGTTATTGGCATACATATAGATCCTGAACTGATTCACGGGTAACCACCTGATCTCACTCTTGTTAAGCTGGTAGCTTAGCTGAACATCCTGCAGCCTGATGTGATCGCCCTTTTCAATCAGTATATCCGAATAACCATAAAAAGTACTTCTATAGGCGCTTTCATTCCATGTCATGGAAGGTACAGAGGTATAGTTTTCATCGCCCGGTTTTTGCCACCGTTGTTCATAATCCGGGTGACCTGGCCCCGGGCCATAGAACAGGTTATAATAATTTATGGAAGGTCTTCTGAAATAATAACCCATTTTCCAGGTAATGGCAAAAGACAGTTCCACCTGTTTATAGCTGAAATTATTACGCAGGCTTCCAAAATAAACCGGGTTGGCCGGGCCTCTGTAGATGAGATCAGAAAGATCTGATGAATTAATTATGGCGCTGTAATTGTTACTGGTTGCCTTATTAATATAACCACGTGGATCCCCGGTATTCGGGTCAAGCCCCATCCATTTTAAACTGAACACAGAATAAAGCGGTTTGCCTCTTAGGGGATTCATATAAAGTGGATCGCAATAATACCACACGGCGCTTTGTTGTACTTTATAATTGGTGACCTTATCGGCGGTATAGCTAAACAACAAGGTACTGATCCATTTAAACTGCTTGTTGATGTTTTTGGAGCGGAGCATGATGTCTACACCATTACCCTTCATATCGGCGGTATTTCCCCTGAATTGGGTAACCCCGGTAGTAGGGTCAAGCGCACTGTTACCAATAAGATCAATTCCTTTACGGGTATAATATTCCAGGCTGCCTTCTATAATACTTTTCCCTGTAGCAAAATCTACCCCGAAATTGATCATATGATTTTTTTCCCAACGTAGTGAGGGATTCGGTGGGTTATCAATAGAGGCAGATAACATGTTGTAAGTATTTGCCGCATCTATGCTTGCTGTAGTAAAGGCCGATACGGTTCTGTCAACGTTGCCTTTGTACCCATCGGTGATACGTAATTTTAAAAAAGGTAACCAGCCTAATGTATAGAAGTGTTCCTGGTTCAATTCCCAACTAACGCCTATCGACCAAAGTGGCACCCCCTTTTGGTTGGTTTTTACGCCAAACAGGTTCGATTCATCTTTGCGGGCGCTGGCAGATAATATATACCTTCTTTGAAAAATATATTTTGCGTTCAGGTAGTAAGAAACAAAATTATCTGCCTGGGAACGGCTGCTATTCAGGTAATCGATCTTTTTAATAGAAGCAGGTGATTGAAATAAGGGGAATTGATTCTCATAGTCGATAGGAAAAAGGTTAGGTAAACTTTCATTATACCCATAGGTGCGAAGCCCATCATAGTATGTTTTAGTGCCTCTGACTTCTGCACCTGCCAATGCGGTTATCTGGTGATACTGCGTATGATTTCGGTTATACCAGTTGGTATTATAATTTAACTGGGTACGAACATTATGTGTCTCATACTCAACAGAATTCTGGTCAAGTATCCCTCCTAACGGGATATGCCTGATTAGCCGGCCTGCCGTGTCAGGCTCGGTGTATTGGTTTATAAGATTTCGGGTATAATAGGTCTGCTGGCTGTAAAAATTCTCTGCGTCAACAAAACCTTTACTATACTGATACAGCACTGATGCATTTAAACCTTTGAAAAGGGCGTATTTCACATCTGCATTGATCCGGTAGTCGGTTGTCTTTGATGTATTATTGCTGAATCTCAGCTCATCATAAGGTCTGTAGTTCCAGTCTAAAAGATAGGTTTTGGCTATGGGATCTTTGCTTACACTGTCTTTAAATGTCTGCCTGATATCGGCAGGTACCGTTGTCGCATTTCCATTTTCATCTACCAGCTTAAGATAAGGATAAGAAGGGATCGACGCTCTGGTATTATTATTATGGGCTTTTCCTTCAGTATAAATAATACCCGTGTTTAGCTCCAGCTTCTTTTTTAACCAGGAAAACGAATTGTTGGCGGTAAGAGTTAACCGGTCATATTCATTCCTTACCAGGTTATTGAGGTTCTTATCGTACCCCACCGACAGGTAATAATTGTTATTAGCGCTACCACCTGTAGCGCTAACGGAATATTGCTGGTTAACGCTCGTACGATAAAAATACTTTTCCAGGTCTTTCCGGGTATCCTGGCCACGCAACAGATTTAATTGTTGTTCAGCTTCGTCGTGTGAGATCTTTTTGTCTCTTTCCTGGATGAGTATTTCCTCTACCGGCGACAGCGCCGGCCGAAGTGGATTTGATTCCTTGATGTTATAAAACCCATTACTGAATAAATACTTCTCTACGTCTATAAAGTCTGAGGAGTTTAAAACTGGTTTGGCATATAGATCGGGTTTCTGGCCTATTGTTACATTGCTGTTTACGGAAAGCCTGAGCGGCTGGTTGAACTTTCATTTTTTAGTAGTAATTACAATAACACCATTGCCCGAATAAGCGCCCCAGATAGAAGCCGCATCAGCATCTTTTAAGACCGTTATACTTTCAACATCGTTGGGATTAATATTATTGATATCGCCGGTATAGGGGAAATTGTCAACCACAATCAGGGGATTGGCGTTGGCATAAATGGTGCTTCTGCCCCGGATTGCGATGTTGGTCTGATTGGTAGTGGTATTATTGTTTTTGTTGAATATCAGCCCGCTGGTAATGCCTTCCAGCCTGTCTATAACGCTGGTTGAAACCCGGCGGTTCAGTAATTCGTTATCGATTTTTACAAAGGAACCCGGGGTTTTATCTTTTGAAATTTTCTGGTAACCTGTTGAAACAACCTGCACTTTGTTGAGTTCACTCACGTGTTGCTTCAGCCTTACATTCAATTCAGATTCTCCCTGCCAGTTAACCTCCTCGGGTTCGTAATTGACGCTGGTAACAATAATGTTCAATTCAATTTCATCTACGCCGTTTAGTTTGAATTCCCCGTTTTCATTGGTGCTTGTTTGCTGGTTACTGCCTTTTATGGTAATGGTGGCGCCGGGTATGGGTTCGCTCTGCTCATTCAGTATTTTGCCTTTAATATTGACTACTCTTTTACCAATTACGCTTTGCCGGCCCCGCGGAATAACGGTAACGATTTTATCAATTATGGTGTAGGTACAGCTCTGGTACCTGAAAAATTCATCAAGCAGTTGTTCAACGCTGCCGTTGATAAGGTGAATGTTTACCGGCTTTAATTGGGAGGAGATGGAATTGGTATTGAAGATGGTGTAGCCTGCCTGTTTTTCCAATACTTTACGTAAATCGGTAATGGTTACATGCTTTTGGGAGAAAGTGATCTGGGCAAGTGCGGGCGCACTTGTAAGCACACAAGCAATTATTAGAAATGCAGTTATGTGTTTCATAATCAGAACCTCCTACAGTTGCGGAATACCGTCAGAAAAAAACCTTGCTTTGAAACCTTTATAGTGTGTAAAAATAAAAAATAGTCAACCGCATTCTCGAATAAACCGAAATAAGTTGACTAAATACAGGTTTTCCCCTTAGGGGTAACTTCTTACAATATCCGATTGCTAAAATTACACTTTCATCTTGATGGTAGGAAGTATATATAAAAAAAATAAGCCACCTGACTGCGAACCATGAGCGAGTGTGAGCTCATGGTCGCAGGGTAGCTTGTAGCTCAACGCTGGTCCATAACTTTCCATGGAAGAACAGCGTTAGATGTGGTTTAATGATTAACGGGAGAGCAATTATTTTTACCCCTATAAATAGGTGCTTCTTCGTTAACTGTTGATTATGATGTTACTATGATCGTTCTTGCTTTTTCGTTCACCCGTGCCTTTATATTATTGAGATTGAGCAGTTTAATTATGTCTTCGATGGAGCCTGCCCGGGGCAGTTTGCCTTCAAAGACTATATCGGGCTTTTTTCCCTGGTATTCGATGTTTACATCATACCAGCGGGCTATTTGCCGCATAGTATATTCGAGATCGTGGCCACCAACCGGGATAAATCCGTTAGTCCAGCCGATTACATCTTCAGCATCAACATTTTGAACGGAGATGTTGCCTGATCTCAGTTTAGCCTGCTCACCGGGTGATATTGTTTGGAAATTGTTACCGGAGGTTACTTTTACCTTTCCTTCTACCAGGGTTGTTCTGATAGCGCCTTCTTCAGTGTAGGCCATTACGTTAAAATGTGTTCCCAGCACTTCCACTTCGTTTTTGTTTCCGGCAGGGGTATTTATTTTAACGATAAAAGGCGTTTTGGCTACCTGGCCTTTTTGCTGTTTTGACCCGGGTTGAATTTGCGGATTCACTTCAAAATAAGCTTCGCCGGTGAGCTCGACTATTCGCTCGTTCCCGGCGAAGGCTATAGGAAAACGCAATGATGAAGCCGCATTTAACCATACTTTACTTCCGTCAGGTAAAGTGATCTTGTATTCACCACCTCTTGGGGTAGTTACTGTATTATACAAATCCGTTGAATTGGCAGATCCGTCAGCATCCTGCTTCCTGTTATATATTAACCGTCCATCAGTCTTGGTTATCAGCATGTGACCCTGATCAGCCAGGTTTCCGTTCTGCACAGCATTCAGGATGATCGTTGATCCATCGGCCAGGGTCAGTGTGGCTTTATTACCTCCAGGTAGGATCCTGTATTGGGCGCCACTATCAGTTTTATCAGTTTTGGCTGTTTGGCTGGTGGTGTACTGTGTGCTAAAATACCAGCCGCCAAATGAAATAAACAGGATGGCAACAGCTGCAGCAGCTATTTTGCCAACCGGCATTTTGATTGTTTTCTTTTCCGGATAGAGATCTATCAGTTTGGCGCCGCCGTCGATCTTTTGCAGCGTTTTTTTCCAGATAGCTTCACTATCAGCACTTGCATAGAGCCTTAATTTTTCCCGCAGCTCATTTTTATCGGTGATCTGCTTGAAAAAAGCATCATTATGCTCAGCTTCCGCCAGCCATGTTTTAAGTTCCATCTCCTCTTCCGGATTCAGCCTCTCCTCCAGGAACTTCTCTATCAAACTTGTGATTCTATTTACCTTTTCCTGCATAGTTATGGTATTTAAAACTTCAAAGTGGCTTTTTTCACATGGAAGTATCAAGCTCTCTGAGCCTTTAAACCCGTTCTTATATAAAAACAACGAAGGGACGTTTTTGACAAAAAAAACCAAAAAAATAAATCAGAAATGTTGTGGCTCAGTGCATATATAAAAAAGCCATTATGTTTTCGGCGATGCGTTCGGCTTTCGGTTTACAGGCAATTGACCCGTTCAAACACAGGCTTACAAAGACTGCCACCAATAATCTTTTTTTCAGTAGTTGGATGGCCCTTCTTTTCTGGTTTAAGACATTGCGGGGAGTAATGTGTAGTTTTTCCGCTACCTCGTCGGTGCTGGCATCTTCAAAATAGATGAGTTTGAAAATGGTTTTGCATTTGCTGGGCAGGGTTTCTATCAGTGGGTAGATCTTGCGTAATAATTCGCCCTCTATCATGTCTGTTATAATATCCTGATCATCCTTATCTTTTTGTAAATAGGACAATTCGCTTTGCGAAGCAGTTTTTCTTTGAATATGCCGCAGGTAATTGAGGCTGGCGTTGCGGGTGGCAACAAACAGGAATGCTTTTATGTGTTCTTCGGTCTGAAAAACATCATGGCGTTGCCAAAGTTTTGTAAAGGCTTCAGAAACAATATCTTCAGCCTGCTCTTTATCCTTTACCAATTGTATGGCGCAGGTAAAAAGAATTTTGTTGTAGCTCTCGAAAATAAACCGAAAAGCACTACTGTTCCCTTGATTGAATGCTGCGAGCCAATTATCCTTTTCCAAAAATTTCTTCTTCATCTGGTTTCAATTTATGATCATCTGTATCGGGCCCATATTGGCAACATAGGTTAACAACTCCGGAATTTACCGAAGGCAATAAATGATAAGGTTAATGACTATCAATAAATTGCTAATGGTACAGGAATAACAATCCAGTTTCAATTACGGAGGTTGCTATAATCAGGGCAGTTCGTGGAACCAGAAAAATGCACGTTACCTGCTCCATCCCTAAAGCAACTAACGGCGGGCTGCAAGTTTACAAAAATATATTAAAAATTGACTTAAGTGTTTCCTCTGATTATCTGTTTTTACAGTGAAAAGACGGTATTCCCTATTGTCACCCGATGGTAAAAAATTGGAAGCTCAATAAATGGAGAGGTGGCGGCTGATGGATCTTTCGAAGATGGTGCGGGCGCCCTCGGCAATGTTCATCCATTCAAACGCACCGTACATGGCGTCGAAGGGG
Source organism: Niastella sp. (assembly GCA_021154515.1). Taxonomy (GTDB): domain Bacteria; phylum Bacteroidota; class Bacteroidia; order Chitinophagales; family Chitinophagaceae; genus Niastella. Next base: position 12,648 of record JAJKIL010000170.1, read on the forward strand.
AGGGGATGTACCCGTTCGTAGATAAAGTCAATGTCTTTTTTGGGCAGGGGAATATGATTGGGGTAACTATACATAAAGGACATGTGCCGGCGGCTGGGCGCCACGTAAATACTATCACCGGTAAGTAAACAACCTGCCCGGCCATGATCGGGTAAATGTAACACGGTGCTGCCGGGGAAATGCCCCGCTACATGAATGATGCTGATGTTATCCCATAACTTTTTGGCAGGGCCATCCCATAATTCAATATAACCACCGGGGTCCCTGATCCATTCCCGGTCACTGGCATGCAGGTAAATAGGGCAGTCAAAGGCCGTGGCCCAATCCTGCATCAGGCTATAATAATGCGGATGCGAAATAGCGATGGCGCTGATGCCGCCCAGCGATCTGATAAAAGCAATGGTTTGATCGTCGATAAAAGGTACACAATCCCACAATATATTGCCCGAGGAAGATAAAACCAGGTGGGCTTTTTGCGCAATGGCGAAGGCTGGTGTTATTCTCAGATCGTATACAGTTGATAGTAAGCGGGAAAACCGGATGGTGCTTTTGGTGGCCAGTTCGTTGTAGCTCGTCCAAACCTGGCCGTTGAAACCCGGGTATTGCCGGTCGTCTGCACAAATTTCGCAAATAGTGGGAATAATAGAAGTGCCGTACCGTACACCGCAGGTGCTGCAAATATTCTTTGCCGAAGGCGAAATAATCATAGAAAAGTATTTGCGTAGAATTGCTGCAATAGACAATCAGACATTTAACCAACGTTAACCGGATCGCACTATAATTATTAATATCAGGGTTTCTGGTAATGCAAAGTTAATACCAGAAATTTTTTGCATTGGAAATCAAGACAAAAGCGTAAAGATCAATCGCAAATTGGTGGAGATAGTTTGTATGTATTTTGCCTAATCGAAATTGTCGTTTTTTGCGTATATTTACCATTCACCAAAGAAAAGGAGGTATTCATGAAATCTACAGATCATTCATGGACACTTTCGGTTAGTATCGCCTAACTGGAGTATAGATCCATCAAAATATGTGCTGACAAATGTCAGGGTCCCGACGGTCACCGTCGGGATTTTTTTTGCCCGGTTTTACCAATTGAAATAGGCAACGTTTTACCTTAGCGTTATGCTAACTGTAAGTGAATTATACATCTACCCCATAAAATCATTAGGCGGCATTGCCCTGAACAGCGCCACGCTTACCGACCGTGGTTTTGAACACGATAGAAGATGGATGCTGGTTGACGACAACAACCAGTTCATAACCCAGCGCGAGGTGAATGCCATGGCCTTGTTGAAACCACAGCTCACCGGGCAGGGACTGTTGATCCAAAACAGCCGGATAGCGGGCGAGGAATTACTGGTTCCCTTTGAACCCACGGTTACCGGCACTACCATGGTTACGGTATGGAGCAATCATTGCCGCGCCCAGCGGGTAAGTGAGGAAGCCGATGCCTGGTTCAGCAAACAGCTGGGCATTTCGTGCAAACTGGTGTACATGCCCGATACCACCAACCGGTTTGTTGACGGTCGTTATGCGCACAACAAAGAGGTCACCAGCTTTTCAGATGGGTTTCCATTGCTGCTGATCGGCCAGGCTTCGCTCGATGATCTGAACAGCCGGTTAGCCACTCCATTGCCCATAAACCGGTTTCGCCCCAATGTTGTATTTACCGGTGGAACGGCTTTCGAGGAAGACACCATGAAACAATTCGAGATCAATGGCATCACATTCTTTTGTGTGAAACCCTGCGCCCGCTGTATAATAACGACGATTGATCAGCAATCAGGTGCGAAGGCAAAGGAGCCGCTTACAACGCTCAGCAGTTATCGTAAGAAGAATAACAAGATCCTTTTTGGCCAGAACCTGTTATACAAAGGCCCTGGAAAAATAACCGTTGGTGACAACATTACCATTCAGGAAAGAGGAACCGTAGAACTAATACAGGATTAATGCCTGTAC
>JAJKIL010000171.1 GCA_021154515.1 Niastella sp.
AATGAAGCCAGCCTTATAGAAATCCGCGTTCCCCTTAACATGCCTTACCAAAGCATTTCCTCCGGTTTTGAACGCTACGATGGCGAAATAGAATTCAACGGCATTCACTATAAATATGTAAAACGTAAAGTAGAGAACGGCGAACTGGTGTTGTTATGTTTACCCAACGAGAGCCGAACGCGCTTACAAAACGCCCGCGACGAGTTTTTTAAACTGGTGAATGACCTGCAACATAATTCTCAAAGTAAAAATTCCACCCCTGGCAGTTCTATCAAGAACCCGGTGACTGAATACCAGGACCAACAAAACAACTGGCAGGTTGAAGCCCTGGCAGTTCAGCTGCATCAATATACGGGCTATACCAAAGTCATTCCTTCTTTTCCTTTGCTTACAACACCTGCACAACCTCCCGAGTGCTGATCGTATTATCATCGCCTTTCGTCGACCGCCGAAGCTTTAGCGCAGGCGGTTTTATTGGGAAAGCTATAGCCAGCTACAAGTCTGATTTATTACTAATTGAAGCTATATCATGCGTTATTTATTGTTTGCCATTCTATTGGCAGGAGTTGCCTCCTGCAAACAACGTGCTGCAGATTACCAACAGGTATTGCACGACCCCGTTCTGTACAGTAAAGTAACCGGTCAGCTTACAGATGTTATTACCTACGACATCTTTACCCCGCCGGTAGCGAGTCGTATTTATGCCTATGCCCACCTGGCGGCCTACGAAGCCATGGTGCATGGAGATAGCAGCTATACATCGTTGAAAGGCCAGTTAAAAGGATTCGATTATGTGCTTCCGCCCGACTCCGGTAAAATAGTCGATTATCCCTATGCCGCCCTTATGGCCTTTATGGAAGTGGGTAAAACCCTCACCTTTTCAAAAGACCAGACCGATAAAATAGTCGACAGTTTAAAAATGCTGGCCGAAACACATGGCATGCCGGCAGACATGAAAAAGAATTCTGAAGAATATGGCGTAAACGTCGCCAAAGCGGTACTGGGCTGGAGCAAGAAAGACAACTATGCACAAACCCGCTCTGCCGCCAAATACACCGTGCCAAATGACGAAGGCAAATGGATCCCTACGCCGCCCGGATATTTTCAGGCAGTAGAACCCCAGTGGCGCACCATACGCACCATTGCCATGGACAGCTGCAACCAGTTTGCGCCACCTGCTCCCTGTGTCTTTGGTAAAGACTCCACCTGCGCATTTTACAAACTGGCCAAACAGGTACAGGATACCGGTGTTCTGCTCACCGAAGAACAAAAAGCCATCTCCAGTTTCTGGGATTGTAATGGGTTTAAATTAAATGTGGTTGGCCATACAATGTATGCCACCAAGGCCATGACGCCCGGTGGTCACTGGATGGGTATTATTGGTATTATTTGCGAAAATAAGAAGGCTGATTTTGATAAAACGGTGTATACGTATACAACAGCGTCCTTTGCCATAATGGATGCCTTCATTGCCTGTTGGGATGCGAAATATACGTTTAACCTGGTACGACCTGAAACGGTGATCAACAAATACATAGACGCCAACTGGAAACCCTTTCTGCAAACCCCGCCATTTCCTGAATATACCAGCGGTCACTCCATTATATCAACTGCCGCTTCCACTGTGCTGGAACATATCTATGGCGCACAAACGCCTTTCCGTGACAGTACCGAGCGCCCCTGGGGCTTCCCTGACCGAAACTTTCAATCACCCCGACAGGCTGCAGATGAAGCAGGCATAAGCCGCTTTTATGGCGGTATTCACTATCGCCCTTCTATTATCGTAGCGCGGGACCAGGGTGAGAAAGTAGGCAATTATGTACTCACAAAACTGAGTATGAGAAAAGAACAGCTGGCCAGTAAATAATGTAACCAACACAACCAAATTAACTGTAAATGAAAAAGCTTACTCTATTATCGATCGTATATTTATTGCTAACCTATCAGGCCCAATCACAAGGTTGCGTAGCCATTCGCAGCACCGGTGGTTTTTGTACCCGCGACCAGGCAATGGGGCACGATTCTACCAAATGGATGCTGTCGGTAAGCAATCGCTATTTTAAATCGTTCAGGCACTTTGTGGGAACCGAAGAACAAAAACAACGGATAGAACAGGGAACTCAGGTAATCAATCATTCCTATACACTTGACCTGGCGCTTTTCCGGAATTTAAAAAATGGCTGGTCTATCGGGCTCGATGTGCCGGTTATTTCCAACGCCCGTTCTTCTTTGTACGAGCATGGAGGCAATGGCGCCAAAAACGCCCGGCATTCCACTCATTCCTTCGGCGTGGGTGATATTCGCATTGCCGTATATCGCTGGCTCATTGACCAAACAACCATGCCAAAAGGGAACATCCAGGTGGGGCTGGGACTCAAACTGCCAACCGGCGATTACCGCTACCAGGATTTCTTTATAAAGAACGATTCAACCAAAGTATTAGGACCTGTCGATCAATCCATACAGTTAGGTGATGGTGGAACCGGGTTCACTACCGAGATAAATGCCTTTTACAATTTCAACGAAAATTTTGGGGTGTATGGTAACTTTTATTACCTGTTCAATCCCCGGGAACAAAATGGCGTTTCAACCACCCGTGGCGGAATCCCTTCTTCAGATGCCATTAAATATGGTACCAGCGTAATGAGCGTGCCCGATCAAATGATGATCCGCGCCGGCACCAGCACCACCTTTAATAAATTCACCTTCTCTATCGGGGTCCGCGATGAGTGCCAGCCTTCCAAAGATGTGATCGGTGGCAGCATGGGTTTCCGCCGTCCGGGTTATATCATTTCCATTGAACCGGGTGTAAACTATCAATTCAAAAAAGCAACCGTATATGCTTATGTGCCGTTTGCGGTTAAACGCAACCGTACCCAAAGCGTTGCCGACAAATTAAAAACTGCCGACACAGGGGTGTACAGCCAGGGCGATGCCGCCTTTGCCGATTACCTGGTAAACATTGGCGCTTCTTTTAAATTTTAACCTTATACAAACTGTTTATGAAACAATCCAGGAAGACCTGCCTGCGCTATTGTTGTTTGCTTTTTTGGTTGGCGGCAAGCATACACTCCGCATTTGCCCAAACAGATATAGATGGTATTATGATGGCCAAAAAAAATCTCTGTGTGGGACCCATGTATGGATATAGCAGCTGGAAGCATTACTGGGAGGGAACACTTAAAAGAGAGAACCTGAATTTAGGGACCGTTTCTTCCCAAATGTATAGTGTGATGGGCGCTTACGGAGTAACCGATAAAGTCAACGTTTTGTTTTCAGTTCCTTATGTAAGAACCAAAGCCTCTGCAGGCACCTTGCATGGCATGAAGGGGTTTCAGGATGCCTCGCTATGGGTAAAATATATGCCGCTTGAAACCAAGATCGGCAATGGCGATTTAAGTGTGTATGGCCTGGCAGGTGTATCGGCCCCGCTTAGCAATTATGTAGCCGATTACCTGCCCCTGTCATTAGGGTTACGCAGTAAAACGCTTTCATTGAGAGGGATGGTCGATTACCAGGCAGGAAAATTGTTTGCCACGCTGTCTGGCACCTACGTCTTCCGTGACAATATTAAAATCGACCGCGATGCTTACTATACTACCGAAATGCATTACACGAACAAGGTAGCAATGCCCGATGCCCTGTCGTTCAACTTTCGGGCTGGTTACCGGCATAACGATATCATTGCGGAGGCTTTTCTCGACAACTGGACCACCCTGGGTGGTTTTGATATAACCCGTAACAACATGCCTTTCCCGAGTAATAAAATGAATGCAACGCGGTTGGGCGCCAATGTAAAATATCATTTAAAGAACCTGAAACGGCTTCAACTGGTGGTAAACGGGAATCATGTTATTGCAGGACGTAATGTAGGCCAGTCAACCAGCATCAACGCCGGCCTGTTCTTTATAATCAATTTCGCAAAAAAGCAGGCACCTGTTTCAACCACTCCAAAAGCACAACCATGAAAAAGTTATTATCCTGTATACTGCCGCTGTTGATTATCGCTGCCGTTACCGTTCCTTTGGCCTGTTCAAAAACAGAGAAGGGCCGTACTGATGATCTGCCGGCATTGCAACCAGATAAAACGGATATCGATGCGGGTAGCTGGAAACCCATTCTGCTCGCTTCTGCCAATGAGTTTTCGATCTCAGCGCCTATTGCTACCAATACGCCGGAATACACTGCCCAGCTGAGCGAGATCAAAAGCTGGCAGGCATCTTTGACCGATGGTGAAAAGGATCTTGTAAAATACTGGAGCGCCGGCGCTGTACTTCGTTGGAATGAGATCTTGCGGGGACTGGTGGCTAAACACAACCTGCCGCCTTATCAGAACGATGATGGCATCTACCCGGCGCCTAATGCCAATAACCCATTGGCGTATCCGCAATTTCCTTTTGCCAATCCACCTTATGCAGCAAGAGCCTATGCTTATGTGAGCGCTGCCCAATACGATGCGCTGGTAGCCGCTTACTATTATAAAAAATTATACAACCGCCCGGCGCCTTATAAAGTGGATGCAGGCATTAAGGTGCTGGTACCACAATCAGACCTGCCTTCTTATCCATCTGAAGATGCCGTAGTAGCAGGCGCTGCCGTTGAAATGATGAAGTTATTATTCCCCGGCGACCAGGAGTACATTCAGCAAAAGGCCGAAGAACACAAACGGGCCCGCATTATTTCGGGCGCCAATGTGCGCAGCGATATGGAAGCTGGTGAGGCATTAGGCAAAGCTGTGGCGCAGAAATTTGTGACCCGCGCCCGGGGCGATCGTGCGGGTGCCGCAATTGGCACACCTACTGATTGGGCCAAACTGGAAACCGATTGTATTGCCCGTGGTGAAACGCCCTGGTATAGTCTGGAACTACCAAAGCGCCCACCAATGCTACCATTATTTGGTAAGGTAAAAGCATTCCTGTTCGATTCACTCACAGCTATTTCCTTACGGCCCGGACCACCTCCACTTACTGCCAGTAAAAAAATGCAGGATGAAACCGATGAAATATTGAGTTTGACAAAAAATGATACGCGCGATCACTATCGCATTGTTCACTTCTGGGCCGATGGCGCCGGTACTTCTACGCCATCTGGTCACTGGGATGCCATAGCTGCCGAAGATTTCATTAAAAAGAATTACAGTGAAGTGCGTTGGGCGCGCAACATGGCTTTACTGAATATGTCGTTGATGGATGCCGCCATTGTTTGCTGGGATACCAAGTATTTTTATTTCAACCCAAGACCCTGTCAAATGAACCCCAAAATAAAGACCTTAACCGGCGTTCCCAATTTCCCGGCATATGTCTCTGGTCATTCCACCTTCAGTGGGGCTGCCGCTACTATTCTTTCTTATATAATACCAGATCGGGCAACTGCATACGATGATATGGCACGCGAAGCCTCCCTGTCGAGAATGCTGGCGGGCATCCACTTCCGGGCCGATTGTGAAGTGGGACTGGAAACAGGTAAAAAAGTAGGCAATTATGCAGTGGATCGTGGCAAAGCTGATGGTGCAGGTAATTAAGTAAAACAAGCCAAAAGAGCTGAAACAATAACAGATAATCTTTTTTGAGAAGCATAAATAGAAGTCAAACGTCACCGTTCCGATTCCTCGGAACGGTTTTTTATTTCCTACATTTGATATAGGAATTGGTAATAAAACGCTCCCAGGATGAAAAAACTGTTTCTGTGCCTGCTGATCAGCTGGCAGTTTGTAAGTACGATTGCACAACCGCCGGCCACTCCCGATAAAATTTATGGCGATTTATTCCGCGATGTGCAAATGGGTAAAGTATTTCCCGATGGGAAAACTTTTGTAGACTGTGTGCCTAAGAAAAACCCCAAAACCATAGTAGCCGAATACAATCAGCAAAAAGGCACACCCAAATTCGATCTGAAACAGTTTG
>JAJKIL010000172.1 GCA_021154515.1 Niastella sp.
ATAATGAATTAAAGGGAGGGGTGGCCCTTCCCTCACTCAGTTATCTCTTTATAAATACCTTTCTGAATACCGGTACTATTAGTTTATCAAGGTGTATGCTTATCTCTCCCTCTTGGTAATAACCTGACTATAAGTAAGAATGGCCACACTGGAGGATAAGGAAACTAGTCTTACCAACGGAGGCATAGTGTTTTAAAAGCTACTGACATTGTTTACCTCAGATTTACACCTTATATGTATTTTAAAGACCTGGAATCTTCCTTTCTAATAAAAGGTTGTTCATGAAACTGTTAAGGAACTCTGTATTGAATCACAAAATGGATCTCGGTAGTGTTATATTATAATCAGGATTCTCCTACTACCTTTTATTATTAACCCTACTCCCATCTACTAACTTCCAGTAATATGTCTTGTATCTCCAGGCGGAACCCTGGTTCTTCAATAAACCTTGATTTAATAATGGTTCTTTTCCTTGGCTATAGATACTTTATGACCTCCTCAACCAATCTCCCTTCATTAATTCTTGTATTTCCTTATCAGCTTCATCAACTTGTCAACCCTATCAACCGGCATGTCCCTTATCAACCTGCCTCTCTATTTAATTATACCTCCCTTTTGAAGGAAGTTTCTTTCAATGACCATCCGTTTCCACGCCTTCATGTTCCACGTGGAACCAACATTTTCCTTTCTTGTTTTCCTTTAGGTATTTTACTGGTTATTTAACCCTTGTTGGTCATTGAATAGATTGCTCCCTCTTGTAAAAACGCTTATACTTGTGCCTGTTAACTTAATTCCTATGGCTAATTCTTCTATAAAAGGGTCCAGGATTCCAGCTCGTTTTTTACCTGGAAAGAATGAATCAGGTTTGTTGGATAAGCTTAATGTACCTCAGATTGATATCACTTACATAAGGTCCTACCTACATAGAACAAAAGCCTGGCGGGTAGAAGGGTATTATCCTTCCCGACCCTCTTCTAAGAAAGCCAAAGAATATAGGTTGAATATTAATGGGTTCAAGGCCTGGAAGATTGGATTTAAGAATAAACAGCAAACCCCGGTTGATATTACCTTGCATTTTAGGATCCAGGGAAAGTATGTGCCTGGGTATGACTATAAACAGACATACAGTAACCTTTTGCCAGATATGGAAGCTGAGATGGTTGTGGTTCCCGGATTGAAAATGGTTCGGGTGAGATTAGATAAGGTCGAAGTACATACAGGTTCTAACCTTCTTTCCAGTACTGAGGTAAGAACCTTTATGCCATATTGGAATGGAAATTTTGTCTTCAGCTTTATTACTGCTTGCCTCCTTGGTGTAAGCTTCCTGTTCTGCCATACTTATAAGCAAGGAATCCCTGTTCATAATAGCACAACTAACTGGATTGCTATACTTGGTTTTTACCTGGCCTTCTGGGAAGCTTTTAATATTACCCCGGTTATCATCATGCTCCTGGCTCTTCTAGTTGGTCCCTTTTTCCTACATGACCAGGTTCAAAAAATTGCCCTGATGGTTTTGGGATGCTTTTATTTATGGGCAGTTTGGAGAAAAAGGTCTTCTATTAAGGACTTCCTTATTGGAGCCTTTATCCACTAGCCTTTTTTAACGCTCAGTATTTTAGGGATGAGGTCTTATATCACCTGGACTGGAAGTTTTATCTCTTAATATGGTATGTCCCTGTTACCTAACTTATGTTTCTTCTTACAGTTTAGGGTAAGAATTATTCTTTTAGAAGGGCACCCTCCTATTTATTCTGGTCTTTTTAGGTTAGATTTTGGTCAGTATATCCTAATGTCTCGTACTTGTTCCGCAGATGTTTCGTACATCTATGGAAAACCAACGAGTCCTTTCAGTAAGGCAGCAGATTTTGCAAATACTAACCAGAAGCATACAGGACCTGAATTATACAAATCCAGGGAGGATATGGCTTAAAGGTTTGGTACCATGTCTTTTCAGGGATTCAGAATGACTGTTTTAAGGGATGAGGTCTGCTAGTAAAAGGTGGTAACTACCTGTGAAATGGTAAGGTTACTTTGTACTTTGTTGCAAAACAATCCAGGGAAGAAGTGTAAAGATTGGTAGGTAAAGGAGAACTTCCACCTTGTTAGTACTGATAACTACCCGGTAAAAATATAGATAACTTTCATGATGAAATTCCTTCAAAGGACTTATTAAAGGAAAGATTACCTGGTTGAACATATTTAGAAGGTTATAAAAGGAATTGGCCATTTACTTCATCTTGTGTTTAGTTCAATCTGGGTATGGGTTGGTTCAAGTTGGGTTGAAACGGACTATTCACCCTAAACACATAATGTTATATTCAAAACTCACTTTGAGGCATAAGTAGCTCATTTGGTGATGTTAGTTCGTTATTTTGGCCTTTAGATACGTAAGATACAATCGTATGTTGCGGAGTATGCATCCAAAGTCAACTATTAATGCTTCAATTCTAATATTTTATGATCATAGTTGCACAACTATGCTTGTATAGTGGGTCACTCATTTAAAATGGTCTGATCCGGATGTCTTTCAAAACCTTGCGATGGCTTATCCAGAACTAACTATGGCTCATTAGTAGCTAACTTTTGTATAAAGTTTCAAATTTTGTTACGGATGTTTATTAGTTGACGCGCAAACTTAGAAAGTAGTACTCCATAGTTAACAACAGTAAAGCCAAACTTAATTACATACGCGTTATAGTTCGATACCAATAACTCATAGTTGATCAAAAATGCGTCATAGTTAATTCAAAATGCGTTATAGTAAACTACATATTTGTATAACAGAGGAACTTTTGTCCAATCTTTTAAATGTAACTAGCTGTTGTTGCTAACACCTTATAATTCTCAAGCAATTAGGTAGAAAAATAAAAGACCCACGATCACATTGCGGGTCTTATAAAGTTCATGTGCTTATTGCTTACTTCAGTGTGAAATCAAAGTTCCACGTGGAACATTTAATTGGACTTAGATAAGTAGTACTTCAGGTATTTGTCTTCAGCCTTTCGCATCAGTTGTTCATCCTTGCTTGACTTATCCTTATACCCGCATAAGTGCAGTGCGCCATGAAAGATCACTCGTAACAGTTCGTGCTTAAAAGACACTTCATAATTCTGGGCATTATCCCGAACACGGTCTACACTGATATAGATTTCCCCGGTGGTTGCATGGGGCGTTTCGGAAAGATCGAAGGTGATAATGTCGGTGTAGTAATTATGGTTCAGGTGTTCCTTATTGATCTGTAAAAGGTATTCATCTGAACAGAATATGTACCGGAGTTGTTCCAATTTAGTCTTCTCCTTTTTGAACAGGTCCCGGATCACTTCTTTTACCAGCGTTCGCTGTGAAAAGGATACAGGTAATAAAAAATGAAATTGAATGGGGGGAGTTGAATTATTTGTTGGCATTTTTCGAAATTCGTAACTGTCATTAATTAATACAAAGCTACATTTGTTGTCAATTGAATTATGAAACGATTATCAGAAATAGGAGCAGGAACCGTTGCCCGGATACTTTCTTTTGAAAACAACGACCTGTTTCTGAAATTAATGGAAATGGGTTGTGTACCGGGGGAATTGGTAAAGGTAGAGCAGATTGCCCCCCTGGGTGATCCCATCTCAATTATTGTAGCTGGTTACAACCTCAGTCTACGATTAAATGAAGCCGATAACATATTTGTTGAAGAATTGGGAATCGCTTAAGGCGGTTCCTTTTTTTAGGCCGATCCTCTTTATTTTTTACAAGGCTATTAACTGGGTCAATCTCCTCCTCGGTTGGAATCTCATATACTTTAAATGGATATTTAGAAAGCTTTCTTTAAAAGATCGCATAGAATTGCTCTTGAGGATCATTTATGGAAAGTTGCCGGACAAAAGTTGCTTACTATGCAACATATGTTGCTAACTATGCCTCGTATGTTTGCAACTTTGGGTGGAAAGTTCAGAAGATGCCGTGGAAAGTTTAAAAGGTTGGGTGAACAGTTTAAAACAATGACTGGAAAGTTTCGAAGATTGATTGGAAAGTTCAAGACAATGACTGGAAAGTTTCGAAGATTGATTGGAAAGTTCAAAACATTGCCTGCAAAGTTTCAAACTTAAGCACCAAAGTTGGCAACTTGTGTCTCTACATTCAAAAAGTATATCTCCCATTATTTAACTTTTGATGTATCCTTCGCAACATATGATCGTACTTTAAATACCGAAAGACTAAAATGCCGCACTGAGGCTACAGAGTTTAACACCAGCCACCGGTATCTAGGCATTCACATCCCGATTCTGTTTCTTTGCAGTAATTAAGGAACTTTTAAAAGCGGAATTACAAGTAATGAAAATCGGATTATACTTCGGGTCGTTCAATCCTATTCACCATGGTCATTTGATTATCGCCAATTACCTGTTACAGAATTCTGATCTTGATCAGGTATGGCTGGTGGTGTCACCGCAAAATCCATTCAAGCAATCGGCAAATTTGTTGAATTCCTATAATCGCCTGAACCTGGTTCAACTGGCCATCGAAGGCGAAACGAAATTAAAAGCCAGCGATATTGAGTTTCGTTTGCCGCAGCCATCATACACTGTAAACACATTGGCCTATTTGCAAGAAAAATATCCAACGCATCAATTCGCTATTATCATGGGCAGCGACAGTTTTGAGAATCTGGCTAAATGGAAAAACTATGAATTCATTCTGCAACACTGCCCCATTTATGTATACCGGCGACCAGGTCACGAGGTTGTAAATAATTTCAAAAACGCAACGATCAATATACTCGATGCGCCGCTGCTGCAGATCTCTGCCACCCATATTCGCAACAATATAAAACAGGGAAGATCTATTCGCTACCTGGTGCCTGACAAAGTGCTTGAAGAAATAGAAAGAAACAGGTACTATCAATAACGGATAAACGAAGTAAGTAAATGTCCTGTTGCTGACCATTAGAAGTTGATTAAAATCACCGCTCAATTCAGTAATTCTCCAAATCTTTGTAAGGCATAAATCCGGTTACCCAAATAAACACATGAGGAAATATCTGAATGTAATCATATTATGAAAAAATACCTTGTAACCTTCTTCCTATTATTGATCGTTGGGTTCTTATCTGCACAAAAGACTGATCGCCGGTTGCAGCAAAAAATTCAGGAAACGGTGAAAGGCCTGAACGGCGATATTGGGGTGTATGTAAAAAACCTGCGTACAGGAAAAGTGGCTGCCTTCAACGCCGATACTATTTTCCCAACAGCCAGCATGGTGAAGGTTACGATCTTAATAGGTATAGAAGATAAGATTGAAAAGGGGGAACTGGATTACCATCAGCAACTCGAATACCGGGACTCTTTGTATTATGCCGGGGAAGATATTCTGGGTTCATTTAAAAATGGTGAGAAAATAGGATTGCACAAAGTGATGATGTTGAGTTTAACCACCAGCGACAATACTGCCAGTTTGTGGTTGCAAAGTTTGGCCGGTAACGGTACGCGCATCAACCAAATTCTCGATTCATTAGGATTGGTGAATACGCGGGTGAATTCAAGAACACCAGGCCGCGAGGCCAACCGCCAGCAATATGGTTGGGCGCAAACGACTCCCCGTGAAATGGGAACGCTGATGGAAAAAATTTACAAAGGCGAAGTGATCAGTAAAATGGCCGGTGAAAAAATGATCCGGTTACTGGGGAGAAATTATAACGATGAACAAGCGATTGCGGAAATACCGCCGTTCATATTTGTAGCCTCAAAAAATGGTTGTGTAAATGCATCTCGAAGTGAAATATTATTGGTGATGGCGCCGCATGGTCCGTATATATTTTCTGTGCAAACAAAAAATCTGAAAGACCAAAGTTGGGACAACTCAAACGAAGCCTGGGTATTGACCCGAAAACTCTCCGCCCTGTGCTGGAAATATTTTGAGTCCCGATCGCGCTGGAAACCATCATTATAAGACGTCGAAGTGTTACACATTGCCTAACTTGTGGTTTTGATGAATAATTGCGAATGATCCTTCTGCGCCATATACCTTTTTTGAAAGCGGTCTTTTTACATAGTGTTTCTGCCTTTGGCGGACCGCAGGGTCATTTTGGGATGGTGATGAAAACTTTTGTGCATCGCCGCCATGATGTGACCGAACAGGAATTACTCGAGTACAATTCTTTTTGCCAGCTGCTGCCCGGCGCTTCCTCTACCCAGGTATTAACACTGATCGGGTATAAGCGCGGCGGTATTCCATTGGCCATTCTTACCCTGGCCATCTGGATTTCCCCAGCCTGTATTTTGATGGGCGCCTTTTCTTTCCTGCTCGAATTTTTCGACAGCAAAGAAATGAGTGAAGGTATTTTCAAATTCATTCAGCCAATGGCCGTGGGTTTTCTGGCCTTTGCCGCCATGCGGTCATTCAAGCTTGCGATACATAATAATATTACCCGCGTTATAATGGTGGTAAGTTCCATCACTACTTATCTCCTGTTTAAGTCGCCATGGATATTTCCCATACTGCTGGTATTGGGTGGGTTCGTCACCAACCTGAGTGATAAACGCATTCCCGAAAAAGCCCAACCCGTTAAAAAAATTAAATGGGGAAACATCTGGCTGTTTGCGATCATATTTTTAGTGGCGGGGGTTGTCAGTGAAATGGCGCGTAATAATGACTGGCCTAATCGCCGCCCGTTGAACCTGTTTGAAAATAATTATCGCTTCGGAAGTTTGGTGTTTGGTGGCGGACAGGTGCTGATCCCTATGATGTATGAGCAATACGTTGAACGTCCCAAATCGCCGGTGGTTATTAGAAAGAACCTGAATAAAAAAGGAAATGTAATCAGCATCGAGCGCAACGATTTTTATACCGGCGCCGGTATTGTTCGCGCTATACCCGGACCCGTATTTTCCATTGCTTCTTTTATGGGTGGCATGGCCATGAAAGACAAGGGCACTACCTGGCAAATACTGGGTTGTTTAATTGGGGCCATTGCTATTTTTTTACCGAGTGCATTATTAGTGCTTTTCTTCTTCCCCATCTGGCACAACCTGCAACGTTATGTAATTGTATACCGCGCACTCGAAGGCATCAATGCTGTTGTGGTAGGTATAATGGTAGCCGGTACCATTTATATGATGCGTGATGTTTCTGTGATCGGGTTTCATACCGTTAGTATAGTGAACCTCGCCGTTATAGCCGGAACCTGGGCCATGCTTTCATTTACAAAATTCCCCTCGCCTGTTATTGTAATGATCTGTTTACTGCTCGGTTGGGTATTTCATTTATAAGCCTACACACCTATTGATTTGTATGATTTCTACCCAAATTATAAAATTGGGGATGCGGTCCATTTTTCGTAAATTACAGTAGACCCATGCTGCAGTTATTTGAATGTTATGAGGCGCCTCCTACTATATTGCATCCTGCTTGTAATTACTTCCGGGCCGCTGTATGCACAAAAAGTGCTCTCCATAAAATTAGATGCAACGATAAATCCTGCCACTGCAGATTTTATTCATCGCGCTATTGAGGTAGCACAAAAAGAAAAGGCAACCTGTTTACTCATTCATCTTAATACCCCTGGCGGATTGTTGCAAAGCACCCGCCTTATTGTAAGTGATATCCTGGAATCGCCGGTGCCTGTTGTGGTATATGTATCGCCCGGCGGTGCGCATGCAGGTTCTGCTGGTGTGTTCATTACAATGGCAGCACACATAGCCGCCATGGCGCCCGGAACCAATATTGGCGCGGCTCACCCGGTAACTACACAAGGTGAAATGGATACTATCATGAGCGCAAAAGCTACA
>JAJKIL010000173.1 GCA_021154515.1 Niastella sp.
AAAAATAAGCTGAAACCCTTGCAGAATACCGATTTAGCAAATGTTTTGCCGGCTTTGCCATCATAAAATCAGCAAAAATCTGGTTAGGAAGGCGGCCTGGCACGCTGTACTTTTACATCATCAAAGAAGAGTAGCACGGAAAGAGAGAAAAAGAGCCACTTAGTTAAAGTTCCAGTGGGAGAGAAGGAGAAGCTACCAGAAGCCCAAAGCTTCACCCAAACAAGATTTTACGTTTTTTTTCATATGGCAAGCAATCGTTAGAGGTCAGCTGTTTCTACAGTGGACCTTTTTTCTTTTTACCCCTTTAATTATTAAGTGTACCATTATCTGACCGGCATAGCCGAAAACCCTGATCGGGTCCTTTACCGTTGGCCTGGTAATCGGCCCGGAAAGAAAATTCGCAACAAAAATCGGCGCCCATCCAGCCGCCACCTTTCCAAATACGGCCTTGTAGTGTATCGGGCTTATCCCAGCACCATTCCCGTACATTGCCCGACATATCGTAGATGCCTATCTCATTAGGTTGTTTACTGCCCACCGGTTTTGTTTTATTCTTATTCTTTTCCAAAACCTGCCAGCTCCAGTTACCGGTTAAATAGGTAGAACCCGAATTCTGCCAGAACCAGGCCAGGTCATTAATGTCATTGCCGCCACTGTATGAATAATTCTTACTCAGTTGTCCACCGCTGGCCGCATATTCCCATTCTGCTTCTGTTGGCAACCGGTAACCATTGGCGTTCTTATTGATGGTTACAGTCCATTTTGTATCATCCAGCTCGTTGGAGTTGGATGTGTCTTTTTTGTCTTTATTGATCGTGTAATAGGGTTGTAAACCTTCTTTGAGGCTTCTTTGATTACAGTACTCAATGCAATCGTACCAGCTAACCGTTTCAACGGGTAGTTGATCGCCCTTAAAGGTGGAAGGGTTGTTACCCATTACATCCAGCCATTCTTTTTGCGTTACTTCAAACAGGCTGCAATAAAAACCCGGGACGGTTATATTTTTCCCGTAGTAATTGGAATGCGTATTGGTGAAAGGGCCGCCTTTTACAAACACAAAATTATCCGGCTGCTTTTGTGTACAGGAGTTGACAATCGTTATTGTTACCGCTAAAATGAATAATTTGTTCATTGTGTTTACTATTAAGGCACAAGTGAGGCACAAGAAACAAGGTTCAAGGCACAAGTCCTGTAATGCAGACTTGCACCTTGTTTTTAAACCTTGTGCCTTATTTTACTACCAAACAGTAGCATTTATATAACCACTTTTATTACCCCACGCTTCCAGGGCGAGGATCTGGTAATTGTAACTGCCGAAACCCTGGCCGCCGGTGTTGCGCCAGTTGTTGATGTGGTTGGCCATGTTAACCGAGCGGTTCGATCCGGTACCGGAGCCACCCCAGGTGTCTTTGTACTGCCAGAAGGTGGCGGTGCCAATAATAGAAGGCGCGTTAACGCGTTGCTGTTTGTAAAAACTGTACGAATGTCCGTCGCTGCTAACGTTGTTTACATAAGTGCCGCCGGTTACATTGCCCATTTCGGCCACGTAATATTCAATCAGCGGACTGGTAGTCCAGCCATAGATCCCAACAAAGTTATAACTGCCGCTGAGGGCGCCCACATTATAACCAATGGTGCGGGCGGAACCAGGGTTCCAGCCTTTACCACCTACAATGTCGTTAACGTTGCTGTAACTGATGGCGAAATTGCCGGCATTGCCAAAGGTGATATTGCCTGATCCGCCTTCGCGGTATAACGACCAGAAATACCCGTTATTACTGCCTGTAGATTCAGGCTGGGCATCCTCGTTAACATAACCGGTCAGGCGTTCGCCCACAGGGGCGGTTTCGGCAATGCTGCTTTTTTTATTACAACCGGCCAGAATGGAGGAGCCGGTGATGAGCAGCATGAGAACTGCTGCGGAAGTAACCTTCCAGGTCACTTCCGATAGGAACGTGTTTGATTTCATGATGGCAAAAATTGTTAGTGAACTATAAATTTAACTAAGTCTTCGCATTTGCGTAACCGATTGCAGTAAAAAAGTTTTGCACTACACCAAAATTGAACACTATGCATACAGGTTACAATGCGTAACCGATTGCCTAATAATGGTTGAAATAAAGAGCAATAGTAGTCGTATTGGTGCTTAATGCTATGGATTGAAAGGGAATAAAAAGAGGGCCGGGATGTTGTTATTGCGGGCTTTGGTAATGGCTTCCTTAATTGTTTCCACTACCTTGTTGGCGTTGGGCAGGTTTTGCAAGATGCCCAACTGCATGTCCATCAGCAACAGCGCTGTTTGTTGCTTCATGTAGATATTGTTTGGGAGGATTGTTCGTTTTGATACCGGATGATTCCAGTTTGGTGTTTTTCATTTCTCCTGAAAGGAACTTTGAAAAACAACCGGCGATCACCAGGGCAATAACGCCTTGCGCCAGGATACAGTTTTGCGGTCCTATATAATTGGAAAGCCAGCCCACCAGCAAACTACCAATGGGAATGGTGCCAAACGCCGCCATGGTAAAAAAGCTAACGGCGCGGCCACGCATGGCAGGGGAGGAGACCAGTTGTATAATAGTATTACAAATAGGGATCACCGACATAGTGCCAAAACCAGCCAGTGTGGCCAGTAATAAATTCACCGGGAAGAAATGCGTATAAGAGAAGGCGATCAGCGCCAGTCCTACAATAATGATGTTGATGCGCAACACCTTTTTCATATTATGACCGGGTTTGCGCGAAGCGATCGACAAGGTACTGATCACCGCACCCAAACCAATAAAGGCGCTGAGGTATCCATAAGTAGCTGCATTGCCTTTGAAAATTTCTTTTGCATATACGGGTATCAGCGTATTGAACGTGTTCACCAGTAAACAGGTAAGCGCCAACAGCAATACGGTGTTGCGTATTTCATGGTGACGTTTTACATAATTCAATCCTTCTTTAAAATCGGCAGAGATCTTCTTTCTGGCGGTTGTAATAAGTTGTTGAGGAACTTTCATCATAACCAGTGAAGCGATCACGGCTATAAAGCTGATAGCGTTGGAGACAAAACAAACCCCGGCGCCATAGCGGGCCAGCACAAAACCTGACAGGGCAGGGCCCAGTAATCGCGACAGATTATTAAGCGATGAGTTAATAGCAATGGCATTGGGCAGGTCTTCCTTATTATCGATCAGGTCGTTCACCATCGATTGCCGCGCCGGCACTTCAAAGGCATTGGCAATACCCAACACTACACTCAGCGAAAGGATCAGCCAAACCTGGTGATACCCTGTTATATATACAACGGCCAACGCGGTTGCCTGCAAAGCCGCTAAGATCTGCGTTATCAGTACCAGCTTTTGTTTGTTATAGCGATCGGCGGCAATACCACCGGCAGGAGATAATAAGAAAGAAGGGAACTGTTCGGCAAAAGTGGTTAATCCGATCATGAATACAGAATGGGTCATCGTGTACACTACCCAAATAACCGCGGTACGTTGCATCCAGGTACCTACTCGCGAAATCAACTGGCCGAAGAAAAATAAACTGTAATTCCGGCTTTTAAACGATCTGAACGTATTTGTAAAACTCATTTCTGCTCCTCTACTTCAACTTTAATTAATATTCATTTAATCCGCAGCAGCCAGTTTGTCAAGAATGGGCACTACCTTTTCTAATAAAGCCACCTCTTTGTCGGTAAGCAAGGTCTCGATCCTTTTTTGCAGAAATGCATCTCTTTCATACCTGTTTTGTTTTACCAGTTTTTCACCGGCAGGGGTGAGAGAAATATGCATTTTGCGTTTATCATCGGATGACCCGGTACGTGCTATCAACCCCTGTGATTCAAACTTCTTCAGGATCTGCGACATCGACTGGGTGGTAATACGTGTCAATGAAGCCAGCTCCGAGGCCAGAATGTCATTGTTCCGGGAAATAAAACCGATGGTTTCCAGTTCGGTCATAGAATAAGAGGATGTATACGAGGCTTGCTTGCGCAATCCCTTATGCAGGGCTGCTACAGCCATACGCAGGGAAGATGATAATTTGATTGGTGGCATTGTCAGTAAAACTTGTTAGTTTACCTTACAAATATACGCCTTTTCCATTCCGTCCGGAAGAGCTCAAAGTTGTATTAATGTTATTTTAATATTAACACAATTACATCCGCTACTGGCCCGCAGCATAGCAGAAAAGCACAGTCCGATCGCCAGTTGGCGGACCGGGCCTGTGCACTTATTGCCAAAACTGCACGAAAAACCCCTGAAATGACGCACTTATTTGATTTATCTGGCGGGAATGGATAATTTTTATAGTTTCGCAGCCGTTACTATGTAACCTTAAGGCCTGTTTAGCTATGAAGACATCGACCATTTACTGCTGCATATTTCTGCTTATTGTAACCGCTTCCTCTTGTGGTAAAGATTCAGCCGGCAATAACGCCAGCCATCAATTAAAGAGCTATACCGAGGATATTACCGCCGTGGGAGGACATACGGTGCAAACCTATAATGTCAATTACGACGAGCAGGGTAGAATAACCAGTATAGAGTCAACCAACAGGCACGGCTCCCGCATGTTATATCAATATTCGGCCGAGAACTCGTTTACTTACGATAGATATGAGGACACGCTTCATTTTATTCATACTATTTATTTTATTAATAGCCAATCGTTGATTGACAGCTCCTGGGGGCATGACTATAAGGGGTATGGCTATAAGCCCGACACTTCATCGGTAAAGTTTTTTTATGATGGAGACAAGAAACTGATAAAACAAAAGCAATACCTCAATAGTTACCTGGTGCCCCCGGTATTGTATAATACCATTACTTATCAGTATGACCTGAAAGGAATACTGACCAAAGAATCGGATAGCTATCATGAAACCTCTTATGGTTATGACAAAGCTCTGCAAAATACCGTACAGCTGGAGCCCTTCTATTTTCCTTTTAAAGAGGAACTGCCTTCCCATACTTTTACCACACGTTTTGGAATAACCATTTCAACCGAGCACACGTACACTTTCGATGACAAGAAAAGATTGATCAATGAAAAAGCAGTAGGCAGTGATGGAATAATAACTATCAGGAGTTATACCTATGAGCAGTAATGTGAGCAACCCAATCAAAAATATATAATTCTCACTGAGATAATATCCATTCTCGGGCAAACGATTGCGTTCCTCTCGGAAACAAGGATCATTTTTTTGAAACCAGATCGGTTTTGTTAAACAGGATCTTATTCCAGTCGAAAAAAGATTTTTCCTATTGAAAACAATACTTGTTTAGTTGAAAAATTTTGGATCTGCGTGAAAAACGAGACATTCTTCATACAGATTGCATTTTTTCTTGTATAAAATGCATCACTTTTCATCTGGAAAATTGCATTCCTCGCGTAACCAGATGATTTTTTTAATTGAATGGAACTTTTTTAGTGAAAAAAACACCTGTTTGACTTAAAACATTATCTGTT
>JAJKIL010000174.1 GCA_021154515.1 Niastella sp.
AATCGGTATTCTGCAAGGGTTTCAGCTTATTTTTGCTGTGATCGCCAGGGCATTTTTGGGGTAGCGCAAGAGAAACTTTAATTCGTTAGCAGGTATTCTTTATAAATGTCATAAATACGTCTAAATCAGTAGGTAACACCGTATGCCTGCCTTCATTCTTGTAATAGGTTCATTTTTAGATCGGGTCAGTACGATATAAGAGTTAAAAACACCTTGCTTAAATTAAAATTTGATGAAATAATCAGGTATCCCTATACAGCAGGATGGTTAACATGACTACACCCAATATATTTGGCAGCACAGATCCGCCATTGCTTCTTAATTGTATTGCTGTATGAAAATGAAAGCTTCATTACTGGTTGCCCCTTTGTTTGTTTCGCTGCTGTCTGTCTCTTCGCTGTATGCACAAATTGGTAAACGATTTCCATCAGAACGGAAAGTGATAAAAGACCCGGTTACCGGCGTGCCACTTACTTTTTTAACAAGCACGCCCGCCGGTGATGCAAAAATTTATCAAACCCATAATCAATGGACGTCCGACGGTCAATGGCTTATTTTCCGCAGTGGACGTGTGAAGAACGAAGTATTAGCTGTGAACGAAAAAACAGGCGACCAGGTGCAGGTGACCGAAGGTGGTTATACGGGCATGCTGTGCGTGGCCAGAAAATCGATGAAACTGTACTACATCCATCCCACAGATACCACGAAACGCAATAGCGCTTTACAGGTAATAGAGACTGATCTGGCCAAAGTATTTGCCGACAGCAAAGCCGGACATATGCAACCGGCTTCCGTGTATCAACGCGTATGCGGAACTATTGCTGATTCTTTGAATGGCGGTGGCGATATGGGACTGGATGCAGCAGAAAATTGGGTATACTTTCGCGTTAGCCATTCCGAAGCAGCCAAACACCTGGCGCCAGGCACAAAACCCGAAAGCAATTTTGGTCCGCGTAATATGGGCGCCGGTCCTTCCGGACTGGCCGGCATGAACCTGACCACGGGCGAAATCAAATACATTGTTTCCGTTCCCTTTCAAATAGGGCATATTCAAACCAATCCCTGGGTGCCCGGTGAAATTGTTTTCTGCTGGGAAACCGGCGGCAAATCGCCCCAACGTACCTGGACGGTGATGGCAGATGGAACAGGCTTGCGGCCTTTGTATCCCGAATCGGAATACGAATGGGTAACGCATGAAGCTGTTATTACAAAAGACGAAGTGGCCATGGCCATCATGGGTCATCGCAAAATTGCCAGCGCCACCAACAATGGAACAGGAACAGCATGGAATGGCGCAAATCCCGGACAGGAGGCAGCATGGGGCCCATCGGGCACACGCGAAAAACCAACCGGCCTCGCCATTGTGAATTTACGCACAAGAGAAATGGTAATTGCCGGACAAACAAAAAGCGGCAGCGGCTTGTGGCATGTAGGTGGTTCTGCCGATGGGCGTTGGGCTGTAGGTGACGATTTCTCCCGCAGTATTTATTTAATAGATCGGCATAGCAATGAAATGATCCTACTTTCTACTGGTCATAAAGCTACTGCCGCCGATCATCCTCACCCTACCATGAGCCCTGATGGTACCAGGATAGAAATTCAATCGGCCATGCTCTCGGCAGATAACCGGTCAATGAATATTTGCATTATTCCGGTGCCGGAAGCATGGTTGAAGAGAAAGTATAATTAAAGATTGGACGATCTAAGTGGTTCCTTTTAATAAAAGGAAAAGGTATTTATTTAAAATTTTAATAATCTGTATTTCCGCTCATTCGCTGCACTACTCATAGCGTATATTCAACACTTAATTATTGACCAGGATCAGTGTCAATATTGAGTAATCCAATTCCTAATCAGCACATTGAGCATTCCTTTTAAAGATGAAAAACCAAGTTAAGGTACCTGTACGCCTTTTAAAGGCCATGCTGGTATCATTTATCTTTCTTTTTTCCACTCTTTGAAGCCTGGGAATTATTGTAAAATAAAGCATGTAAAGCCGGCACTATGAAACTGAGTATAAAAAGAAGGATAGCCCTGAGCTTTTACCTTATGGGGTTCCTGTTTGTTGCCAATGGCATTATTACCATCGTTACCTTAAGGCATAACCATCAACTATCAAAAAGGATCTCAGCCGTTGTTTTACCCTCTATGGAAGGCATCGATGATTTTAATAAAATGGTGCTGGAATCAAAAATGTATACCACCAACTGGGTGTTTTTGCGCACGAATAAAGAAGACAGAGTTTTACTCAGGAAAATTCACGACTCAGGATACCATGATTTAAAAATAAGGCTAACGACTTATACGGAAGCATGGGCACAAAAACGCATTACAGACAGTCTGCAGCATGTGTTTGCTCGTTATGAACAACTGCTGGTGATAGAAAAGGAGATCATGAATTCCTTACAGCAATTCACGGATTATGATAACCCGGTGGCAAAACTGGAAGCGGAACGAAAGATCGTAGATGAAGTGCTGCCGCGAACGGCTGCCATTAGGAATTCACTGTTGAACATGCATGAATATGGCTGGAAAATGTATGCCAGCGCCAGTCAGAACCTGGAAAATGCAAGAGTAAGGCTACGAACATTTATTATTATCCTGATCATAACTTTTGTCTTGATTGGATGGCTGCTTTCCGTATACCTGATCAAAAGGATCATTTCCCCCATAAACCGCATCAGGAATATTGTGAATGATATGGGAAAAGGAATAACCAGCAAATTAACCCATCACACTACCCATGATGAAATTGGTGAAATGGTTATGGCCGTAAACAATCTTTCAGAAAAATTACAGGTTACCAGCCTATTCGCCCATCAAATAGGAAAACGGAATTTTGAAATGCCCTTCGACCCATTGGGCGAAGGAGACACGCTGGGAAAAGCGCTTATTGCCATGCGTGACAACCTGAAAACAAGTGAAAGGGAATTAATGAAAGCAACCTGCACCCTGCAAAAGAAAGATCAGTTAATGCAGGCGGTAACAGAGGCCACCCATGAACTGATCTGCAACGACCGGTTAGATGAAGCCATTGGAAAAACAATCCGGTCACTGGGAACGGGCATCGACGTAGACGGAATAAATATTTACAAAATGCGCCACAATGAAAAAGACGGCCTTCTATATGCCGATTCTTTTATGCGGTGGTTGAAGCATTCCGATAAAATTGATTCCCATGCCCCGGTTTATTACAGTTTCAACATGATGCCCCATGTTCATAATGTATTAAAAAATAACGGGATCTTCTTTCGGTTTACCAGGCATGTAGAAGACGCCACCTTGCAACGGATACTTGAAAAAAGGAATATCAATTCCCTGGCCGCTATTCCCATTTTTCTTAAGGACCAGTTCTGGGGTTTTGTTTCTTTAAGCAATGGCTATGAACGGCTGTGGACAGAGACCGAGTTCTCGATACTAAAATCGTTTGCCGTTACCCTGGGCGCTGCCATCGAACGCATTCAAACGGAGCAGCAGTTGATTGTGGCAAAAGAGCATGCAGAAGCAGCCAGTAAAGCCAAAAGTGATTTCATGGCCAATATGAGCCACGAATTGCGTACCCCCATGAATGGCATTATTGGTTTCACTGACCTGGTATTGACCACAGACCTTCAAAAAACACAACGTGATTATTTAAAGAATGTAAGCAGATCGGCCTATAACCTGCTGAATATAATCAATGATATCCTTGATTTTTCAAAGATCGAAGCCGGCAAACTGCTGATCGATGAAATGCCTTTCAATCTTTCTGAGCTGATAGAAGAAACGGTAGAGATCCTGTCCATTAAAGCAGAAGAGAAGGGATTGGAAGTGGTTTGTTCAATAGACCCGGGATTACCATCGCAACTGATCGGTGATCCACTTCGAATAAAGCAGGTCCTGACGAATTTAATGGGCAATGCCATTAAATTCACTTCGCGAGGCGAAGTATTTGTAATGGTGCAACCAAATGGTGTGCACAACTGCAATGGTAACATGTGTATGGATATCGATATTACGGTGAAAGATACCGGCATTGGCATATCTGATGATAAGCTCCATGCCATTTTTGAAAGCTTTACACAGGCCGACAACTCAACTACCCGCAAGTATGGCGGTACAGGGCTGGGACTTACCATTTCAAGAAGCCTGGTTGAACTAATGGGAGGCCGGTTGGCAGTGGATAGTATACCCGGACATGGCAGCAGCTTTACATTCAGTATTGCCATGAAAATAGCGAATGCAACCCCGCCTATAACCTTTGATTCAAAACCCCTGCTGCGTGAAGTACTGGTGATCGATGACAATGAAACCAATTGTAAACTGATGCGCGGCATATTTGACTACCTGCACATACCTTGCAAGATCTGTTACAGTGGAGCAGAAGCGCTTTCAATTATAGAGCAGTCTGTCAGGAATAATGAACCGTTCGATCTTATTATTACCGATCACCAGATGCCGGTCATGGATGGAATAACACTTGTAAAAGAAATAAAAAAGTTATTGAAGGGACCGGCAGAACCATTTATTTTAATGCTCAGTTCTTTGGAAAAAACGCTATATCAACAGGAAGCGGAAAAAACAGGTATCAATAAATTCCTTTCAAAGCCGGTAAAACTGCATGAGTTGAATTTTATATTGTCAACCATATTTAACAAAGCATTTGAAAACGGATCTAACGAAACCATTCCTGTAATTGAAACAATGTCGACTGTAACGAAGGTATTGATAGTGGAGGACGAACCGATGAACATGTTGTTAATTTCAGAAGTGCTGCGAAAAATGGGAGTAGAAGTTTTAAAAGCAGGAAATGGCAGGGAAGCACTGGTTATGGTAGCAGTACATACACCCGACCTGGTGTTTATGGATGTTAATATGCCGGTAATGGATGGCTTTACCGCCACCCGACAGATCCGCTCTTCAACGACAGGTCAAAATAAAATACCAATTATTGCGCTTACCGCCGATGCCATGGAGGAAGACAGAGAACGTTGTCTTGAATCGGGGATGAATGATTATATCTCCAAACCATTTAAGCTGGAGGAGATCTACGCAATTATCAATAAATATTGCAGGAAAGCTAATTAAATCGTGAAACGTCAAACGTGAAACGTAAAAGGATTCCCGAATTTTCAACCTCACGTCTTTCTTTTAACTCGTTAACTGGTTAACTCGTCAACTGGTCAACTATTCTATTTCCAATTCAAAAGCAGCATTCAACTTCAATTTACCTTCAGTTTCATTATTTGTTCCCGCAACAACCCAGCCTTTTGTCTTACCGGTTTTTCCTTTGGTTAACAGATCGGTGATTTGTTTATCGGTGAGCTTTTTGCCAAATACTTCAAACGGCACTTTAAAGCCGCAGACCTTAAAGTTGGCGCAGCCATAGGCGGTATTGCCTTTCTTCAACGGATGTGATTTGCATTTAGGGCATTGCTGTTCTTCAATCGCCACTGCTTTTTTCGGTTCTTTGGGTTTGGCCTCTTTTTTAGGTTTGTCGGCTGCGTCTTTTTCTTTTTCCTTTTTCGCCGGTGTATCAACCGCCACCGTAATAATTTTATAAGTAGCCGTTTTTACTTCTGCCGTAAGGTCAATGACCATTTGGATCAGTTCCTGTTTGAAGGTTTCCTTGGCATATTCGCCTTTTTCAATGAGGCGTAATTTACGTTCCCAGATGCCGGTGAGTTCGGGGCTTTTCAGCAGTTCTGTTTGAATGGTATCTATA
>JAJKIL010000175.1 GCA_021154515.1 Niastella sp.
ACCGTTTTTTATTGCAGATGCCAGATGGCCGGAAACCGGGTAACCGGTAACCGGAAAACCGGCGACTTTGCTTTTTGGCTGTTTAACCGTACTTTTACATTATTGCTTATCAATCATGACTTTATTTACATTGTCTGGCCGGTACCTACGTATGATTAAAGGAATGTTTTCGAAACCGGAAAACATGAAGATGTATTGGAAAGAGCTGATGCACCAGTGTAATGAAATTGGGATCGGCTCATTAGGGATAGTAGTCATCATTTCGGCATTTATGGGAGCAGTATCTGCATTGCAAACAGCGTATCAGCTGGTTAGCCCTGTAATTCCTATGAGCACCGTTGCACAGATCGTGCGGGATACCGTTATCCTGGAGTTTGCCCCTACCCTGGTATGTATTGTACTGGCTGGTGTGGTAGGTAGTAAAATAGCCAGCGAGCTGGGTAATATGCGGGTGAGCGAACAAATTGACGCCCTTGAAATTATGGGTATCAATACCAAAACCTACCTGGTATTGCCTAAAATAATGGCTGCTGTTATCGTGATCCCCTTGCTGGTAGTAGTTTCCGCTGCATTGGGCATCTATGGCGGACAACTGGCATCAACCACCGCAGGTATTCTGTCGCCTCAACAATATGAAACAGGATTGCTGCAATACTTTCAGCCGTATAATGTGTTCTTCGCCCTGGTAAAAGCTTATACTTTTGCATTCATTATTTCCAGCATACCAGCCTATTACGGATATTATGTAGAAGGGGGCGCCCTGGAAATCGGCAGATCAAGCACCAAGGCAGTGGTGGTAAGCTGTGTGAGTATTTTGGGCGCTGATTATGTGCTGGCTGCATTATTGTTGCATTAAAGGTTGAACACCTATGAATTCATAAACCATGATCGAAGTAAAAAACATAAAGAAAGGATTTGGTGAGAAAACCGTATTGAACGGTGTTAGCGTTACCATGCAAGCAGGTAAATGTAACCTCATTATTGGCGCCAGTGGTAGCGGGAAAACGGTTTTTATGAAATGCATGGTTGGCTTACTGGTACCAGACGAAGGCGAAATTTGCTACAACAATTCAGACTTCAATAAACTAAATACCGAAGAAAGGAAAGAGATCCGCCAGCAGATCGGGATGCTGTTCCAGGGTTCGGCCCTGTTCGACAGCTTAACGGTTGAACAAAATATTATGTTCCCCCTGAACATGTTCACAAAGGATACCTATGCCAAGAAATTAAAACGGGTGAACGAGGTGCTGGAAAAAGTAAGATTGAAGGACGTTAATAAAAAATTCCCCGCAGAACTCAGCGGTGGGATGAAAAAAAGGGTGGGTATTGCCCGTGCCATTGTGTTAAATCCTAAATACCTTTTTGTTGACGAACCTAACTCCGGGCTCGATCCGCAAACTTCCCTCGTTATTGATAAACTGGTTAAAGAAATTACTACCGAATACGACATTACTACGGTAGTAAATACCCACGATATGAACAGCGTAATGGAGATCGGCGATCATATCATTTTCATGCACCAGGGTAAAAAAGAATGGGAAGGCAGCAACAAGGAGATCATTTTTAATAAAAGTGAACGCCTGAACGACTTCATTTTCGCTTCCGACTTCCTTAAAGACGCCAAGGATATGCGTATGCTGGAACAGTCCGGTAAAATTGATAACGACCGCGATATGGATAAACTCATAAACGGGTAGTCAATAGACAACAGGCAATTGGCAAATTTTCCCTAAATGGCGTCAGTCTGCCTATTATCGAACCGCGCCGCAATTCGCGAGCCCCTGTCTAATGCTTATTATCTATTATTTTCTACGCAAACGTTCCCGGGATTACCATTTTAATTGCCAATTGCACATTGGCCATTATCCCCTATTTTTGCGGACCCGATAAATGTCGGGAATCTAAATATTTCCGCTGATGAGTATTTTAGTAAACAAACAATCAAAGATCCTGGTGCAGGGCTTCACCGGCACAGAAGGTACCTTCCATGCTACTCAAATGATAGAATATGGTACCAATGTAGTAGGTGGCGTTACACCAAACAAAGGGGGCACATTGCATTTGGACAGGCCGGTATTTAATACCGTAGCGGAAGCAGTAAAGGAAACCGGGGCTAATGTGTCTATCATATTTGTACCGCCGGCTTTTGCATCCGATGCTATTATGGAAGCCGCCAATGCCGGTATTGAACTGGTAGTATGTATTACAGAAGGTATTCCTGTGCAGGATATGGTGAAAGCCAAATTATACCTGCAAGGCACTAAAACCCGCCTTATTGGGCCCAACTGCCCGGGTGTAATTACCGCAGGTGAGTGTAAAGTAGGTATCATGCCTGGTTTCGTTTTCAAAAAAGGTAAGATCGGTATCGTATCAAAATCTGGTACCCTCACTTACGAAGCCTCTGACCAGGTTGCTAAAGCCGGTTTGGGTGTTTCTACAGCTGTTGGTATCGGTGGCGACCCCATCATTGGTACTACTACCCGCGAAGCGCTGGAAATGTTTATGAACGATCCGGAAACTGAAGCAGTAGTAATGATCGGTGAAATTGGCGGTGGCATGGAAGCCGAAGCTGCCCGCTGGTATAAAGAAAACGGTAAAAAACCTGTAGTTGGTTTTATTGCCGGTCAAACAGCTCCTCCCGGACGCCGTATGGGCCACGCTGGCGCCATCGTTGGCGGTGCTGATGATACAGCTGCTGCTAAAATGAAGATCATGGAAGAATGTGGTATCACCGTAGTATCGAGCCCTGCTGATATTGGTGCAACCATGGCAAAGATCATTAAGAAGTAAGCGAACACGCTTAAACATATTTAACCTTGCAGATCTGCCTTGCTACAACAGCCGGCAAGATCTGCAAGGTTTTTTATTGTTTATTAATGATAGGTACGTACGTATTCTGCCAGCTCTTCTTTGCTTTTGCTGAAGGTAAAAACATTGTACACCACAAAGTAATTCTTGGGATCGGTTGTTTTACCATACATATACTTGGCTATTTCCAGCTTGCTGGCTTCAAAAGAAAATGCAGACAACAATGCCTTGGCCTGGTTTGAAGTAAAAAAGTTTTGATCGATGCCCGCTTTGGCAATAGCCATACGCGAATCGTCGAAACTTTCCCGGCGCACCGTTTCAATAAATGAATTAAAGGTGTTATCGGGCATGGGCCGGGGTTGATTATTATAATTGTTATTGTGCCCAGGCCAGTTATTACCCTGGTTGTTGTTATAGTTCCCCTGTTGATTGTTGTAGTTATTACCGGGTTGATTGTTATAATTGTTACCTGGTTGATTATTGACAGGCTGAGAGGGAGGCATATTGAGCATTCCAGGATTTCTCCAGAGCATTTGGCCATCCTGATATTGACTACCTGTTATAGATTGTTCATCCACCATTACCCGGCCAAACCGGTTAATGATAACATCAACATAAAACTGCGGTTTTACATTCACGGGCTTGTTGAAGATAACAACCCGCTTTATGCCCATCATACCACCGCCTTTTTTGCCGGAGAACAATACCAGCTGGTGAGTGCCGGGTGGAAGGTCCCTGATATTCAGGCTGGGGCCACAATCAACATACGTCTGGCCATCCACTTCAAACTGAATATCTTCGGCACTTAAATTGGTAATGCTTAAGAAACTGTTGTAATTGTTGTTCTTAACATTGCCCATCATCTGTGCACGCGATGAAAGCGCCACAGCAATGGAAACGATCAGGATACACGTTTTTCTCATACTGGGTGTTTTGTGCGAATAAGGGCTCCCGATTTATCGGGACAAGTTTAAAATACCTAGAACGAAATACCAGGTATTTCCGTTGCACAATTAAAGGGTGCAACTACTTATATTTAATATTACTATATATAACATAACGTCAATAGGTTAGCTATTATTGCCAACCAACAGACGCGGGCACTTTAACAAATTGCCATTATGCATTTTATTGGCAACTTGCATCCGTTTAAGGAGGTTTGAAGTCAGTTGCTGGAGGTCGTTTTTAGATTGAACGTTTGAGCCTGCACTTCAGTATTCATTAACTTGTATAAAATTTGGCGAATGATATTTAAGCGTTTTTTTTCGTTAGTATGTACAGCCCTTATTTTTTTAACAACCTATGCGCAACAGAAGATGAAAACATACGACAAAGAGTGGAAACACATTGACAGTCTTTTTCAACAAGACGGTCTTACCGAATCGGCCCTTACCGAAGTGAATAAGATCTATTCACAGGCTAAAAAAGAAGGGAACGATGCCCAGGTAGTAAAAGCACTATTGTACCGGGCAGAATTACAACAATTGAAAGAAGAAGATCCCACCAGGAAAAGCATTCACCAGTTGGAAACAGAAACTGCTGAAGCAAAAGAACCGGTGCGTGCTGTGCTGCAAAGCATAACTGCTAAAAGTTACTGGAACTATTTTCAACAGCACCGCTGGCAATTGTACAGACGCACCAATACGGCCAATTTTCAAAAAGAGGACCTGGCCACCTGGACCATCGACGACTTTAATAAAAAGATCAGTGAATTATACCTGGCTTCTATCAGCAATGAAAAATTATTACAACAAACAAAGCTGGAGCCGTTTGACCCCATTATTACAAAAGGGAACGTACGGTATTTACGCCCTACCCTGTTCGATCTGCTGGCAAACCGCGCGTTGGATTATTTTAAAAATGATGAACGCGACGTGAACAAACCCGCCTATGCTTTTGAAATAGACGATGCGGTTGCTTTTGATGAGGCCAAAAAATTTTCGAAGCATACCTTCACTACCCGCGACACCGTTTCCCTGCAGTATAAAGCCCTGCAACTTTACCAACGCCTGTTGCAGTTTCATGCAGCAGATGTGAAACCCGATGCGTTGCTGGATGTGGACATTGACAGATTACAATACGTGCATGAACATGCCACCATCGAAAACAAGGATTCGCTGTACATAAAAGCGCTGCAGCAAATAGGTGACCAATATGATTTAATACCCGCCGCCACGCAAGCCTGGTATTACCTGGCCCAGTGGCATAATGAGCAGGCCCAGAAATATGAACCACTGAAGGGGGAGCTTTACCGCGATGAATATCTGAAAGCGATAAGCATTTGTGATAAAGTAATTGCCCAGAAAGACAACAGCGAAGGAAAAGCCAACTGCCTTAACCTGCGGCAGGAAATTCTGCACCGGGAGTTGAACCTGCAAACCGAAAAAGTGAATGTGCCCGGTCAGCCGTTTCGCACCTTTATTACTTACCGCAATTTTACTACCGTTAATTTCAAGGTGGTAAAGATGGACCGCAAAACACGCGATTCGATCGGGGAAAATAACTGGGACGATGAATTCTGGAAAAAACTGCTGGGCTTACCTGCCATTACCAGGTTCAGGCAGTCATTACCCGATACCAAAGATCATCAGAAGCATTCCGCAGAAATAAAAGTAGATGCATTGCCCATTGGCGAATATGCGCTGATCGCCAGCGTAAACGACCAGTTTACCATGGCCGGAAACCTGTTGGCCGTGCAATATTTCTATGTTTCAAATATTGCCTACATCAACAAACGCGCCGATTATTTTATTTTGAACCGGGAAACCGGCCAGCCCCTTGCAAACGCCAATGTACAGGTATGGTACCAGTCATATGACTATAACAAACGCAAGTATACCGGCAGCAAAGGACAAACCAGTGTTACAGATGAACATGGGTATGTAAAGCTTGAGTCTAAGCAGAACAATAATGACCATAACGTTCAGCTGCAAATAATCCATGGCAATGACCGCTTGTATCTGGATGGTTACATATACAATTATACTTACGACGATAGTCATGAAACAGAGGAAAAGAACTTCAGGGTAGCGTTCCTGTTCACCGACCGGTCTATTTACCGGCCCGGACAAACGATCTATTTTAAAGGCATTCTGGTAAACACCAATAACAAGACCAAAGCAACCACCATTGTTCCAAATTTCTCCACCAGCGTTTCTTTATTTGATGCCAATGGACAATTAGTAGATTCCATCCCTGTTACTTCCAATGAATTCGGTTCTTATTCCGGCAAGTTTACCATCCCTACTGGTTTACTGAACGGGCAGTTCAGGATCGCCGATCAAAAAATATCAGGCAATATACATGTCTCAGTAGAAGAATACAAACGGCCCAAATTCCTGGTGGAGGTAAACAAACCAACGGGCACCTATCGTTTAAATGATGACATAACGGTGAAAGGTATTGCCAAAGCTTATGCCGGTAACACCATTGATGGCGCCACGGTTAAATACCGGGTAGTGCGCAAAACCAATATGCCTTTTTGGTTTTATAGCGGCTACAGCAAAATGATCTGGCCGCCCTATGGCCAGGAAAGTGTTGAGATAGTACATGGCGAAATAACCACCGATGCCAAAGGAGAATTCAAGATCAACTTTAAGGCGTTGCCCGATAATGCAGTTCCCAAAAGCAGTCAACCCATTTTCGATTACCAGGTAACCGTTGATGTTACCGATGTGGCCGGCGAAACAAGAAGCGGCAATACTTATGTATCGGTGGCTTACCAGGCATTGAAGTTAAACCTGGATCTTCCAAAGAAAATGCATGCCGACAGCCTGAACAAAATACATCTTACCAGCACCAACCTGAACAACCTGTTTGAAAAAACAACGGTTACTGTTTCCATTCACAAACTGAAAATGCCCAACCGCATGTTCAGGGACCGTCTTTGGGAACAACCCGACCAGTATGTGCTGTCGCAGGATGAATTCTATAACCTTTTCCCCTACGATGTTTATAAAGACGAAAACGATCCTGCCAAATGGGCAAAGGAGCAGAAGGTGGCTGAAAAAACCGACACCACTTCCAACACCCAGCCATTTACACTCGATCACTCGCCTTTAACACCTGGCTGGTATGCCGTTGAAGCCATCACCAAAGACAAGTATGGCGAGGAAGTAAAAGATATCCGGTATGTACAGGTATATAACCAGTCAATGGTAAGTCCGCTGGCTACCGGCGGTATTGAAACTGGCAACACTACGGTTGAACCCGGCGAAAAAGCCAGTTACCAGGTAAGCACTACA
>JAJKIL010000176.1 GCA_021154515.1 Niastella sp.
GATCGTTGCTACGGTTTGGAAAGTGGTATTATTGAAATCGGCATCCGGGACACATTTCAGGCGCCGGTTTTTCAATACCGCCTGCAGGCAAGATAGTATATTTGTGGATTTCGTGTTTTAAAAAAACCGGGTAAATTATTCAGTCATAACCCTATATTTGCTCAAATCTTAATCAGTTATATGAAGTTTATCGTTTCATCTTCGGCTTTATTGAAACAATTACAACAGATTAGCGGGGTGATAAATGCCAATACAGTACTGCCGATTCTGGAAGATTTTTTGTTTGACGTACAAAAGAATCAACTGTCGGTGGTGGCAACCGATCTGGAAACGGTAATGAAAATTCAGTTGGAGGTGGAAGCGAAAGATACCGGCCGTGTTTGTATCCCGGCTAAAATACTGATGGATTCTTTAAAGAACATTCCTGAGCAACCACTCACTTTTAATATCGATAAGAATTACGCGGTTGAAATAACCAGCGACAACGGTAAGTATAAAGTGATGGGTGAAAATCCCGATAACTTTCCCAAGGATCCGGTAATTGATGATACCAATTCTTTCACCATCGCCTCGGCTGCCCTGGTTACTGCCATCAACAAAACATTGTTTGCTGTTAGTAACGATGATCTGCGTCCGGCCATGACAGGGGTTTTCTTTGAAATGAATAAAGAAGGATTGCAATTTGTGGCAACTGATGCGCATCGCCTGGTTCGTTACAAACGCACCGATGTTAGCTGTCCTAAAACTGATTCCCTCATCGTTCCTAAAAAACCGCTTACGCTGTTAAAAGGCGCCATGCCGGTGAATGAAGATGAACTCACTGTCAGCTATAACAGCAATCACCTGTTTGTAATTCATGGCACCACGCAGTTAAGCTGTCGCCTCATCGATGCCCGTTTCCCTGATTACAAAGTAGTAATTCCTACAGATAACCCATATAAACTCACTGTAAACCGTACCGATTTCCAGGGCGCTTTACGTCGCGTTGGTATCTTCAGTAATAAAAGCACCAACCAGGTTGTATTAAGCATCAGCGGCAGTCAGTTGCAACTGACAGCGCAGGACATCGATTTCTCATTTGAAGGTAATGAGCGCATGAAATGTCAATACAATGGCGAAGACCTGCAGATCGCGTTCAACGCCAAATTCCTGATTGAAATGTTAGGTGCTACCGATACCGAAGATGTAACGGTTGAATTATCTACTTCTACCAAAGCTGGTATCATCCGTCCAGGCGACCAGGATGATAATGAAGAACTGATGATGCTGGTAATGCCATTAATGCTGAACACCTGATCGCTATTTTTATATATCTTGTTTTTCATACAACAAAACCCTCCCGGACAAGCCTGGAGGGTTTTTTAATTTAATCGCTACAAAAAGTAAAAAGTGAAATACTTAAATGATAAAGTGATAGTGAAATTTTATATCTGTGCTTCCTATCCCAAAAATGGAGTAGATCGGAATTTTAGTCGTAAATTATGGGTAAACGATTGGCTCCATGGAAGCTTTTATGAACTTTTGGGAGAATATTGCCTCCTGGCAACGAATGGCCATTTTACTGGGTGGAATGATCTTCTTTTGGCTGATTGAAGGCTATTATCCGCTTTTTAAATTCTCCTGGAAACGGTATAAACACGCCGGCGTAAACCTGGTTTTTCTTACCACCACTGTTATCCTGAATATCCTGTTAGGATCAATCACCATTCTCGCCTGCAGATGGGTAACCAACCATCATGTTGGATTATTGTATCTGTTCAACCTGCCGTTATGGGCCAGGATAATTATCGGCTTGCTGTTTATGGATTTTTTTGCGCAGTATGCTCCGCATTACCTGATGCATAAAATAAAATTCATGTGGAAGTTTCATATGATCCACCACAGCGATACCAAGGTTGATGTTACTACCGGCACCCGGCACCACCCGGGTGAATGGATCTGGAGAGAATGTTTTACCATTATAGGCGTATATGTAATGGGACTTTCTATTGGCATGTATTTCCTGTACCGCAGTGTGTCGGCTATTTTTACCCATTTCAATCACGCTAACATCAGGGTACCGCTCTGGCTCGATAAGCCTATCAGCTGGGTCTTCGTTTCTCCCAACATGCACAAGGTGCACCACCATTACAAACGCCCGTTCACCGATACCAATTATGCCAACATCTTTTCGTTGTGGGACCGGCTTTTTGGCACGTTTGCCTACGCTGATCCTAAACAATTACAATATGGATTAGATGTATTAGAGGGTAAGCCCGATGAAAGTTTGGGTTATCAGCTAAAACTTCCCTTTAATAAAAATATTAAAACAGATTACTAGTTAACTGGTCAACTCGTTAACTGGTCAACTATTGTTGCTGCTGTTGCTGAATCATCTCCATGTACCTTCTATAAGAGTTCTCATCACTTTTTTGCTCCCCGTTCGTATTGGGCTGGGTTGCTAATATAGTGGCCTGGTCATCCTGAATATGGCCATCCTCATAACTTACCGATACGCCCACTTCCAGGTTGTGATTGCTGGTGCCTTTATAGGTTCCTTTTACCGGTGAACAATCGCCGAAGTTACGGCCAACAGCCAGGCGAACATGCAGGTCGTTTACAAAACAATTATTGGTGGGGTCTAAACCTAGCCAGCCATAATAGGGAATATAGGCTTCCACCCAGGCATGGGTGGCGCCTTCACCCCGCATACCATTGCGGTTCGGACAAACATACCCGCTTACATAGCGGGCGGGAATGCCGGTCATCCGCAGCATAACCAGTAAAATATGGGCAAAATCCTGGCATACGCCGGCTTTCAGCTTCCATATTTCATCAGGGGTTGTTTCTACATTCGTTACCCCTTTTATATATTGAAATTCCCTGTAAACATATTCATTCAGTTTTTGCGCGGCGGTCAGCGGCGTAACCTGCAAATATTGGCCAACCGGGGTATCGCGTTTTATCTCGTCTATTGCTTCACACGATTCCTGTTTCAGAAAATCAATAAACGGCACCTGGTGCCTGAAGGCCTGTAAACTATTCCATTGTTCTTCTTTTGGTGTGGCGTCTACAGGCAGTGGCCTTGCTTTCGTAACCACTTCAATTTTTGAGTCTATCTTCAACTCGGTATGGGCATCGGCAAACATAAAGGAGCCCACTTCGTTGCCATAATAATCTTTATATATATCCACGGTCGGCTCGCCGGTAATGGTAAGGTCCTGTTTTAGTACTGTCTGGTAATCATCTTTTACAGGGAACAAAATGATCTGGTTGGCACTGTCTCGAACCGAAACCTCGTATGTATACCTGGTAACGTGATGAATTTTGAATTGTGGCATGGTTGGCAAAAATACGAAACTCTGTATTGGATTTAAGAATATGCAAAACAACACTGATTCAGCGCATTGGCAATGGCGTACAGGTCATTTTTAATGTCTATCAAATATTGATGCAGGTTTTGACTGATGATGGTATCTGCTGTTGAATACCGCACCTTGCTCAGCAGTTTGCCGATCATAAAATCGAGCTGCTGATAATTGTTCACCTGGCCTTCCTGCTTCAGCCGATCAAAATACCGTTGCAGCCTGGTAATGGAATATATAATGGAGCGGGGAAAATGATTGTTCAGCACTACCTGTTCCACTACATTGCGGGCCTCAAAGCCCGACCGATACGTTTTCAGGTATAATTCATACCCGGCTATGCTTAATAATAAATACTTCCAGTAAGGGGCGTCGGCCACCCGATCCATAACATACTGGTTGTTTATGAACCGCACATTCAACAGGTCAACCGATAAAATAGCGCGTTCCAGAAATTTGCCAATGTTCATAAAAGAATAGCCCTCGCCACGCGACATGGTGATATCAGCCGTTCCGTAATACAATAATCCCTGTTTTATTAACACATCCAGGATGGTAATAGGATCATCTTTTTGTAACCAGTTGGGCAGCCAGTCTTCTTTGGTGGTATGATAATAATCGTTCAAACATTGCCACAGTTCTTTGGTGATGTGGTCCTGCACGCTACGGGCATTTTCACGGGCGTGGGTTACAATATTTACAATGGCGTTTGGATTGCTTTTGTCGGCTACAATGAATTGCAGAATGCCGCGCGGGTTTGTTTCCAACTGTTTGGCTTCTGCCTCTTCCAGATAGGTGAACAGCCGCAACACCGGTTTCCAGGAAAAATCGTAGACGCTGTCCTGCGAATACATATAATTGACCTTTAGCATTCGCAAAATACCATCGCTGCGTTCAATATAACGGCTCATCCAGTATAAACTATCGGCTACTCTACTAAGCATCTAAAAAACCAGTTTATTGTTTAAAGTGTATGATTTGTGGATCTATTAAACTGTTCCAGGTTGCAAGTTTCAGGTTCCATGGTGCCGGTTACCAGCTTCGACAAGGTATGCCGCGCAGTGGCATTCACCATTCACGATGACAACACCCACGTATCCTTACTTCCCCCGCCCTGTGATGAATTTACCACCAGCGACCCTTCACGCAATGCCACGCGGGTTAAACCGCCCGGAACGATCTCAATACCATCTGGCCCGCACAAGGCATAGGGTCGCAGGTCAACCCGGCGGGGTTGCAATTTTCCCTGCATATAACAGGGCGCCGACGACAAACTGATAATAGGTTGTGCAATAAACTGGCGTGGGTCTTTTTTAATGGCCGCACAGTATTCTTTTATTTCTTCTTCACTCGCTGTATTGCCCATTAACATTCCATAACCACCGCTTTCGTTGGTTTTCTTCACCACCATGTTGGTAATGTTGTTGAAAACATATTCACGGTGTTCTGCATCCTCTAACCGATAGGTGGGTACATTTTTTAAAATGGGTTCTTCATTCAGGTAATAGCGGATCATATCGGGCACATAACAATAAATGGCCTTGTCATCAGCTACCCCATTGCCTACCGCATTTACAATAGCTACATTCCCTTTCCGGTAGGCGCTCATTAATCCTGAAACGCCCAGTACGCTGTTGGGATTAAAAGACAGCGGGTCCAGGAACTCATCATCAACCCGGCGGTAAATAACATCCACCTGTTGCAACCCAAACGTGGTTTTCATATATACCCGGTGGTTATCCACAACCAGGTCACTCCCTTCTACCAGTTCTACCCCCATTAACCGGGCCAGGGTGGTATGTTCAAAATATGCAGAATTATAAATACCGGGAGTTAATAATACAATAGTAGGGTTGGCTATTTGCCGGGGCGATAATGAAACCAGGTTCTTGTGTAAAATATTAGGATATTCTATTACACTTCGTACGTTGTTCTGTGGCAGCAGATCGGGGAAAATGCGTTTGGTGATCTCCCGGTTCTCCAACATATAACTTACCCCGCTTGGCGTTCGCAGGTTATCTTCCAGAATATAAAACGACCCATCGTTATTGCGAATAAGATCGATACCGGCAATATGCACATACAGATCATATGGCACCTGCAGGTTGTACATTTCGCGTAAATAATGCGGACAGCTGTATATCATGTCAATGGGCACTACCCCATCCTTCAATATAAACTGGTTGTGGTATACGTCCTTCAAAAACAGGTTCAGGGCCTTCAGCCGTTGTTTGATGCCCTTTTCAATATGGTCCCATTCGGTTGCGGTAATAATGCGGGGAATAATGTCGAACGGAAAGATCTTTTCAATGCCTTCGCCGCTGCTGTAAACGGTGAATGTAATACCCTGGCTCATGAACAATCGTTTAGCCAGTTCTTCTTTTTTATTCAGCTCTTCCAGGTCGAGCTGCTGCATAAATTCCACCACCCGCTGGTATTGCTCCCGTACAGACGATTCCCTGTACATTTCATCCCAGGTATTGGTATCTACATAATAGGTCTTTAGCAATTCGGTAGCTTGCATACAGAGTAGTTTTGGTGTTCTTAAATGCTGGCAGGCAAATCGCTGGAGTGAAAAAACGGGTTCCTTCCAAATATAATGAAATGACTGCGTTTATCCTTCATTCAAGTCGGCTTTTCTTATCTTTATCCCGATGAAAAAAATTGCAATGATCCCGGCCCGCTATGCGGCAACCCGGTTTCCTGCCAAATTAATGCAGCTGCTGGGAACCAAAACTGTTATTCGTCATACCTATGATAATACCGTAGCCACAGGATTATTTGATGAAGTATGGGTGGTAACAGATAGTGATATTATTTTTAATGAGATCGTATCAAACGGCGGCAAAGCGTGTATGAGCCGTCAGCAACATGAAAGTGGCAGCGACCGCATAGCCGAAGCGGTGGCCGATATGGAAACCGATATCGTAGTAAACGTGCAGGGCGATGAACCTTTTGTAAAAAAAGAACCCTTACAGAAATTATTGCAGGTTTTTGAAGGCACAGCTGGTGAAAAAGTGCAGGTAGCCTCCCTGATGCAGGAAATGAAAGAACCGCAATTTATTGCCGACCCCAATTATGTGAAAGTAGCGGTTGATAAAAACATGAACTCGCTCTTCTTCAGCAGAAGCATAATTCCCTATCCGCGCAACAACGAAGCGAAGACCATCTATTATGAACATATTGGTGTATACGCTTTTCGAAAAGATGCCCTCATGGGTTTTACCACCTGGCCCATAACCCCATTAGAAGCCGCTGAAAAAATTGAATGCCTCCGTTACCTCGAGAACGGCGTACCATTAAAAATGGTAGTAACAGAATATATGGGTATTGAAATTGACACTCCGGAAGACCTGGAACGAGCAGCCCGGCTTTTATAATGATTGCTGAAAAAAACAACCAACACCATGACGCAACCACTTTGGGGTATCGACCTGGGAGGAACCAAAATAGAAGGTGCCATAGTTCCTTCATTAGATA
>JAJKIL010000177.1 GCA_021154515.1 Niastella sp.
ATTACCCCCTTCGACCGGGAAGACATTCACTATCTCGCCAGCGCATTGGATGACATTTGCGATTATATTTTTGCTTCAGCTAAAAAAATCAACTTCTATAAAGTAAATCCCAACGATCAGGGCATTCAAAAAATGGCCGATCTTATTGAACAGGGTTGCGAGCAAATAAAAAATGCCGTGCTGCAATTGCGCGATATGCGTGATATGCGCCAGATAACCGATGCCTTGGTTAAAGTAAACAGTATTGAAAATCAGGCGGACGATATTTTCGATTTAAGCATTGACCGGTTGTTTGAAACAGAACCTGACGCCAAAGAGGTGATAAAAAAACGGGAAATTTACCAGGTGATGGAAATTGTAACCGATAAATGTGAAGATGCCGGTAACGTTATCGAATCTATCATTATTAAATACGCGTAACAGACAGGACCTGTTTTTTACCTAACCGCGCCGCAATGCTTACATTATTAGTTATTATTATTATACTCGGGCTTGGCTTCGATTTGATAAATGGTTTCCATGACGCTGCCAACTCCATAGCCACCGTTGTTTCTACCAAAGTACTCACGCCCTTTCAGGCGGTTGTTTGGGCAGCGCTCTTCAACTTCATTGCCTTCTGGATCTTTGATTTGAAAGTGGCCAACACCGTTGCCAAAACCGTACACAGCGACTCCATTAATTTATATGTGATCCTCGCAGGTCTTATTGCCGCCATTTGCTGGAATCTGCTCACCTGGTGGTTTGGTATTCCTTCCAGCTCATCGCATACACTTATCGGAGGGTTTGCCGGCGCTGCCGTGGCGCATGCCAGCAGTTTTGATGTTATTAACCAGAAAGTAATTTTCGATACCATAAAGTTCATTGTACTGGCGCCTTTCATTGGTATGGGCATCGCCTTTGTGATAACGGTCCTCATCGTTAATCTATGTCGAAGGGCCAATCCGTATCAGGCTGATAAATGGTTCCGGCGATTGCAGCTGGTATCCTCCGCCGCATTTAGTTTGGGCCATGGCGGCAGCGATTCACAAAAAGTAATTGGTATCATCACCGCATCCATGGTGGTGTTTGGCGCTTATCTTACTCAACATCATATGCCCGTACCCGACTGGGTGCATATTCAACAAGTGGTAGATGCACATGGTAAAACCAGTTTTGGTCATGTACCACAATGGATACCCATTACCTGTTACATATGTATTGCCTGCGGCACCATGATGGGTGGCTGGCGTATTGTAAAAACAATGGGTACCAAAATTACCAAGGTAACTCCGCTTGAAGGGGTGGCTGCTGAAACAGCAGGCGCCATTACCTTATATGGCGTTTCACAAGGGCTGGGTATACCTGTA
Source organism: Niastella sp. (assembly GCA_021154515.1). Taxonomy (GTDB): domain Bacteria; phylum Bacteroidota; class Bacteroidia; order Chitinophagales; family Chitinophagaceae; genus Niastella. The sequence goes on from JAJKIL010000177.1 coordinate 1,347, forward strand.
AGTACCACGCACACGATTGCAGGTTCAATTATGGGTGTGGGTATGACCAAACGCTTATCAGCAGTACGCTGGGGCATCTCTATCAATCTTTTATGGGCATGGATACTCACGATACCAGTGAGCGGCCTGCTTGCTGCCATTATTTATTATATTCTCAAATTGATCAATCCTGTTGCATAATATTGAAATAAGAAGTAGGAAGTAAGAAGACCTGAATTTAGATCTTACCTCTTACTTCTTACCTCGTTTTCGTACTACGTCCACACTTCCTGTTTCCACATCTTACTCCCTGCCTCCAATTTTCCACTTCGTTTTTGTATTCCAGCTGTTTCTTATTACTTTGGCATAATTTACGCACCCTTACAACACCGTTGTGATAATGCATTTCAATAAAAATTAATTGCTGACATGAAAGGAATTATTTTAGCCGGGGGTTCAGGCACACGATTGCACCCAATAACCTATGCGATCAGTAAACAGATCATGCCCATTTATGATAAACCCATGATCTATTACCCATTGTCTACATTAATGCTTGCCGGCATCCGGGATATATTGATCATTTCCACACCTCACGATCTTCCCCAGTTTAAAAGACTGTTGGGCGATGGCTCAAAACTGGGTTTAAACTTCTCCTATGCGGAGCAGGCTGTACCCAACGGACTGGCGCAGGCATTTGTAATTGGGGCTGATTTCATTGGTAAAGACAATGTGGCGCTGGTGCTGGGCGATAATATTTTCTACGGTGTGGGTTTGGGTGAACAGCTTTCTAAAAACAACAACCCCGAGGGTGGCATTGTATATGCTTATCATGTCAGCGATCCCGAGCGATATGGTGTGGTTGAATTTGATAAAAGCAGCAAGGTTATTTCCCTGGAAGAAAAACCTGCACAGCCAAAAAGCAGTTATGCGGTACCCGGTTTATATTTCTATGATAATGAAGTAGTAGCTATTGCCCGCGACCTGCAACCCAGTCCGCGGGGCGAATATGAGATCACAGATGTAAATAAAGAATATCTTCGCAGGGGGAAATTAAAAGTTTCCATTCTTGACAGAGGTACTGCCTGGTTAGATACCGGTACTTTTGACTCCCTGATGCAGGCTTCTCAGTTTGTACAGGTTATTGAACAAAGACAGTGCATAAAAATCGCTTGTATTGAAGAAATTGCTTACCGCAAAGGTTTTATCACAAAAGAACAGCTGATTTCCGTGGCCCAACCCTTGCTTAAGAGTGGATACGGCCAATATCTTATGAATGTTTTGAAAGAAAGCTAATCTTAAATAAAACGATATAATGAGCAAAATTCTGGTTACAGGCGGATGTGGTTATATTGGATCTCACACCATTGTTGACCTTATTGAAAACGGCTTCGAAGTAATTTCAGTCGACGATAATTCCCGGTCAACGCCGCGTATTTTAGAAGGCATTGAAAAGATCACCGGCAAAAAAGTAAAAAACTATAAGGTAGACCTGTGCGACTTTGACGACACTTATGCCATTTTTCAGGAAAATACCGACATTTCCGGCATAATACATTTCGCCGCTTTTAAAAGCGTAGGCGAATCAGTAGAGCAACCGTTGATGTATTTTGAAAACAACATGTTTTCATTGATCAACCTGCTGAAATGCGTTGCGGAATTTAATATTCCCCATTTTGTATTTTCTTCATCCTGCACAGTATACGGTAATCCCGATAAAATACCGGTGACAGAATTAACGCCACCCAAACCGGCCGAATCGCCGTATGGATATACCAAACAAATGGGCGAGCAGATCATCAATGAGTTTTCAAAAGCGAACCCCACACAATGTATCCTGTTGCGCTATTTTAACCCGGTAGGCGCCCATCCTTCCATCCTGATTGGTGAGCTGCCCATTGGCCGGCCAGCCAACCTGGTGCCAGCTATTACGCAAACAGCTATTGGGAAAATACCTGTAATGCAGGTGCATGGCGACGACTACCCAACACGCGACGGTTCCTGCATTCGTGATTACATTCACGTATGCGATATTGCGCATGCCCATACGCTTTCCATCCAATACTTACAGGCTGAAAAAAGCACCCAGCGATGCGAAGTATTCAACCTGGGAACAGGCAATGGCGTTAGTGTACTGGAAGCCATTGAGGCCTTTGAAAAAGTGAGTAACGTGAAACTTAATTACATAATTGGCCCGCGTCGCCCCGGTGATGTGATTGCCATTTACGCCAATAATGACCTTGCCCGGACCTCACTGGGTTGGGAAACAAAATACTCATTGGAAGATATGATGACCACTGCGTGGAAGTGGGAGCAACGCCTGAAGGCCGACTCCAGCTTTTATCAAAGCAGACCAGTCGATCTGAACTAATGTTAGTTAAAAATACATGCTATGGCTCAGTGGCAATGATTAAAATGCCATTGAGCCATTTGCTTTTTTTTACCTTACTTTGCACCACCAAATTTTTAACATGCTGAAAGAAATACAGGTAACCGGACAAAAAGATACCCGCAGTGGTTTTGGCGATGGTATTGTGGAAGCAGCCCGTAAGAATTCGAATGTAGTAGCCCTCACAGCCGATCTGGCTGGTTCTATGAAATTGAACCAGTTCATGAAAGAGTTTCCCGAGCGCTATGTTCAGGTCGGGATCGCTGAAGCCAATATGATGGGTATAGCAGCCGGTTTAACGATTGGAGGAAAAATTCCTTTTACCACCACCTTTGCCAACTTCTCTACTGGCCGTGTATACGATCAAATTCGTCAGTCAATAGTATATTCTGGTAAAAACGTAAAGATCTGTGCTTCGCACGCCGGTTTAACCCTGGGCGAAGACGGTGCTACTCACCAGATCCTGGAAGATATCGGTTTAATGAAAATGCTGCCTGGTATGACGGTGATCGTGCCTTGCGATTACAACCAAACCAAAGCTGCTACTCTTGCCGTTGCAGAATATGTAGGCCCTGTTTACCTGCGTTTTGGCCGCCCCAACTGGCCTATTTTCACAGCAGCCGATCAAAAATTTGAAATTGGTAAAGCCCAGTTCTTCAGCGAAGGAACCGACGTTTCAATTTTCGCCTGTGGTCACATGGTATGGAAAGCTATTGAAGCCGGTCGCATTCTGGAAGAAAAAGGCATCAGCGTTGAAGTGGTGAACATTCACACAATTAAGCCGCTCGATACCGAAGCGATCCTGAGATCTATCCGCAAAACCCGTTGCGCAGTTACTGTGGAAGAACACAATATCATTGGTGGTTTAGGTGATGCCATTGCACAAACTGCCTCTAAAAACTTCCCCATTCCTATTGAGTACATCGGTACCAACGATACGTTTGGCGAAAGCGGTACACCTTTGCAATTGTTAAAAAAATACGGTTTGGATACGCCCAACATCGTTGAAGCAGCACAAAAAGTTATCGCAAGAAAAGGATAATCTTGTATTTATAATATGTCAATGGTGAATGGTCAATGACCGTTCACCATTGTTTTTTTTAATCATAATATATTTGTTGGATCGTTTAAACTAAATTCAATTGACAGGTTCCAATATTTCATCACAGAAAACAGCTAACCTATGTCGGTGACCATGCAAGACAGCGAATTGCTGATGCAATTTCGCGATCCGGCCACTAAAGAAAAGGCCTATACGGCTATAATCCGAAAATACCAGGAACGGCTATACTGGCACATTCGCCGGATGGTAGTTGAACACGAGGACGCGAACGATGTATTACAAAATGTGTTTATAAGGGTGTGGAATGGATTGGAAAACTTTAGGGAAGACTCCCAGCTGTACACCTGGTTGTACCGTATCGCTACCAATGAATGCCTCACTTACCTGGAACAGCTGAAAAAAAGGAGCTCCGTGTCGCTCAGCGATGTTGAAAGCGGACTGGAGAACAAGATCAAGGCCGATAAACATTTCGACCCCAATAAGCTGGAGTGGAAATTACAGCTTGCTATTCAGCAATTACCTGAAAAGCAACGGGTTGTATTCTCCTTACGGTATTACGACGAAATGCCTTATGAAGAAATGAGCCACGTGTTGGAAACTTCGGAAGGGGCTCTGAAAGCCTCTTACCACCACGCCGTTAAAAAAATTGAGGATTACATCCTCAATCATTAAACTTTAATTAACAAATCTAGTC
>JAJKIL010000178.1 GCA_021154515.1 Niastella sp.
ACCAAACGGATGCGAACCTGTTCAGCAGTTTTTAAAGTGATCTGAACGTTTATATCTCTATCGAACGGATTAGGAACAGCTTCCACGTCCAGTTCACTAATATTCAGTCTGATAACACCTGAATAATTGATGTTACCACCTTTTTGGTTCACCTTCAGGCGATAATAACGGGTGGTTGAGAAAGTATGTTCAACATCAGTGAACTGATAGCTGTTAGCCATATTGGTATTTTCCTTGGCTACAACAGTACCAGCTTTGGTAAATGAAGTACCATTTTCTGAGTATTCAACATCGTAAGTAGCCACACCTTCATCTCCATTCATAGTCCAGTTTAACACTGACTTTTGTTCCTGGAGGCTGCCTTTAAATTTCAGGTTCATCAAAGGCAGAATACCATCTGAATAGAAGCAGGTAGGTGTTTGACCAACGTTGGTGGGGTCGCTTGAGTTAACGAACATGATATTACCATCCGCATCGAGCAGGGAGATCTTCGACTGGTTACAAACCTGTTTATTGGGTTCGGTTTTAACCCGGAAGGTTACTACCGCCTGGTTTGCTACAGTAGGAAGAACGATACCCGGGTCTTGCAGCGGTGAGTTTACCAGTTTCCCATTGGGGCTGCCGGTTTTAGCAAAAGGCATGATACCGCTTGCATCCGGTACGGGTATGCCATTCATTTTAGTTGTACCAGGTATGTAGGTGGTGGCTGGCGGAATATAGTCGTACATATAAACGCCTGCCGCGTTCATGTTGCCGATGTTGGTTACGGTAATTTTATACTCAACCGTATCGCCACCATTAATGATACCATCACCATCTATGTCGGTGTATGTTTTATCGGCAATAATGGAACTTGACAGAACAGGAAATCCGCAGGTAGTAAAGTCACCGTCTAAGTAAACGTTGGTTGAGCTTGCGTTAATTCTGGTTGCCTGCATGGTCATGAGATCCAGCTTATACACGTTCTGATATTGACCGCCAATATAAACTACTCCCTTGGTATTAATGGCTAGGGACTGGGAGGTAAAAGAACAACTGGGATAGCCAACGTCACCAGGATTGCAAGGGAATTTGATCTTACCCATATAGGTAGCCTTCATAGTAGCGGGGTTGATCTTATACATAACACTGGAGTTACAGATCAGGTATAATTTACCAGAGCCGTCTGCAAAAAGGTCACCGCCCGATTCCCCAAGAATGTCATTTGAGCCGTTACTTGGGTCATTGCTCAGGGCGCCCATTCTGGTTATAAGCGGCTTGTCGGCAGCATCGAAGGTAAATTTGATAAGGTCTTTACCATTAGAGGTAAGTGCGTAACAATAACCATCTGAGCCCATACCCATACGGTTAATACGCCACTGGTTATCGCTGCTGGTTTTCGTTTCCAGTTGATAGCCTGTATATCTTCTGGCTACCAGGGGGCCGGAGCCTACGTTCAGGTCTATGTATTTAAGCTCTTCACTTTCTATGTTGTTTACGAAATAGATCCTTTTTCGTGCGCGGTCATAAGCGATGGCAGCACAATTATCTAATAATTGAGTACCGGTAATAGTCGCTTTTGTACCAAGCGCTTCTGTCATCGCACCGTTTACACCATCGTACAGGAATGAGGTTGTGATACCACCCTGCCCGTTGGCTGAATCTACGGTACGCAACCAGCTCCAATCCTTTTTTGGGTCTCCAGAAAAACTACCACTGCCGTCTGGTTTATACGTAGTCGTTTGATAAATAATGTTACAACCCAGATCATTCTGAATGTTGGTATATACCGTATTGGTTGCCTGAATGGTTGAAACGGCTCCCTTGGTGGCATCGATTGTAGCATTGTTAAAGATACTGCCACCATTACCGGTTACGGTTACCTTGAATTTAACGATTGCCGTTGAATTGGACGCCAAAATACCCAAAGCAAAAGTGGGCGAATTAACAGCACTGCCAGAGCCCGAGAATGGCATTACGCCACCACTCTTATCAGCATATGCTATACTGTTTAACGTGGTTGAACCAGTCACATAAACCACGCCCGGTGGTATGTTGTCGTACAGCTTTGCTGCAATGTAGTTTTGTGAACCAGTGTTTGTAATGGAGATGGTATAGGTCAAAACCTCTCCTGTTAATGCTATAGTACCATCACCACCTGTTGTGGAATTGACTACAGCCTTGGTGAAGGTCAATTGTGCCTGCGTACGGGCCTTAATGCCTAACAGCAATAAGGCGAAGAGCAGCGCTCTCAAAGGGTAGAATTTAAAATTCATAGGTTCCGGATTTACACATGAAAATTTTCGAATTAAATTCACGTCATAACCAAGAAACAGGCCTCGTACTGCTTCATAAGTTATAACTTATTAAACACTTTATTTTTTGATTTAGTTATTACTCATTTTGTTTCATTTTCGCGCTGTTTTTAAATTGTTATCTATAGTAAATGTATCAATCAAATCGTGTTCAGTTCAGTCAATAATTTATTCCTTTAAATAAGCACTGGCTCTTACGCCACTACTATTTTTAATAAAGTGATTACATCCGGGAAAACTTTTGAAAACAGGAAGGAAAGAGACAAACAAAAAAGAAGAACTGGTTAAACAGGTATACATTACCCGCAACCATTGGGGTGATTGTACCTGCAGTGCAATATTACCGGTTAAGGTAATTGGGCTGTTAAACGCATCTAAAAGAATAGACGCTTGTAAAGGAGTTTCGATCCTTTTCATAGTTTTCAATACGGATATAACATTTAATGACGAAGGTTGCCATTTTTCGCCAATCGTACAACGCAAAACCCACAGGGATATTTTACATAGAAACATGTAGACAATTTCGGCATGTCATATTATTTTTATGTGTATTGTGAAAATTGATATAAATCAATTCACAACGAATAATGTATAAATAGACTATATGTGAAATTTGATACAAGATATTAACACTCAATAAAATAACATAAAACCAGCAATATTCTCTTTTTTGGACAAATGTGAATAATTAATAAAAAATAATTTGGTTTATATCATAAACCAGTTTACGTTTGAGTATAAATTAAACCACCCATGCTACCGCTTTTGCCACTGCTTATTTTACTCTTATCCTTTCTCGCCGGTTCAGCACAAACTGTTGTTTCCGGAAAAGTAAAAGATGGAAAAGGCCGTCCTGTACAGGGAGCCAGTATTTCTTTAAAAGATACCTACGATGGTGCTACTTCCGATACATTGGGCGACTATCACTTTAAAACCACTGAAAAGGGCGAGCAGGTATTACTGGCCACCTCAATTGGCTTTAAACTACAGGAACAAAAAATAACCATTTCAGGCGCCACCATGCATATTGACATTGTATTGAAACAGGAGCCAAATGAATTAACAGCAGTAACAATTACCGCCGGCTCGTTTGAGGCCAGCGATACAAAACGTACTACCGTTTTAAACCCTATTGATATTGTTACCACCGCCAGCGCTAATGCCGACATTACCAGCGCCATAAAAACCTTACCCGGCGCCCAGCAGGTAGGAGAGAGTGAAGGCTTGTTTGTTCGTGGCGGTACCGCGCAGGAAACAAAAGTTTTTATTGACGGAACTCTGGTGAATAATTTCTTTTTCAGCAGTGTGCCCGATATAGCCCAGCGCGGTCGTTTTTCCCCTTTTATTTTTAAAGGCACAGTTTTCAGCGCAGGCGGTTATTCCGCTCTATATGGTCAGGCGCTTTCTTCAGCTTTAATATTGGAATCGGTTGATCTGCCCGATCAATCTTCTGCCAGTGTTGGTATTTCTACCGTAGGGTTGAATGGAGGCTTTCAGAAATTGGCGAAGAAAAAGAATGCCAGCTGGGGAGTGAATTATAATTATACCAACCTGGCGGCTTATTTCGCGGTGGTTAAACAACGCCCCGATAATTTTAAAATACCGGAGTTTCATAACGGGGAAGCTAACTTCCGCATAAAAACTTCCAAAACCGGCATGCTGAAATTTTATGGGTATTTCAATTATAACCGGTTGGGTTTGCGCCGGCCCGATATTGATTCTATAGAATTAAAAAATGCGTTCAAACTCACCAACTTTAACGTGTATGGTAATTTGTCGTGGAAAGAAAAGCTGGGCAAAAAATGGCACCTGTACATGGGCGCTTCATACAGCAACAATACCGATAAGATCGGAAATGAATTGCAGGACCAGCACAATGTACCGGTAAGCATGAACATGGAGCCCTACGACACCAAGACCTTTTATGTAAGGTCCAATGGGGAACTGGCGCAAATAAAAACAGTGCTGGAAAGACGCCTGTACGGGTTAAGCGCCGTACGCTTTGGCGGCGAATACATGTACTTTACTGACAGGAATACCTACACCAACCAGTACGTTACAAACGGCACTACAACCGCAGAAGATCATTTTAAAGCAGCTTTTGCCGAAGCAGACATTTATCTCACCAACGACCTGGCGGCTAAATTCGGCGGTCGCTTTGAACACAGTTCCCAGCTCGATAAAGCCAATGTAGTGCCCCGTATTTCACTGGCCTATAAAGTTGGTAATAAGGCCCAGGCTTCGCTGGCTTATGGTATATTTTACCAGAAACCCGAAAAAGACTATTACCTGCGCGGCTATGCCTACAATAACCTGCTGTATACAAAAGCCACGCATTACATTGCCAACTATCAACGTGTAAGCAGGGACTACACCTTGCGTATTGAAGGCTATTATAAGAAGTACGCGAACCTGGTAAAAACTTATGGCACCAGTAACGCCGGCATTATCGACAGTGTAGCCACCAGCGGTTATGGAGAGGCTAAAGGGATTGAACTCTTCTGGCGTGATCGCAAAACATTGAAGAACGTTGACTACTGGATCTCTTATTCATACCTCGATACGAAAAGAGATTACCTGAACTATCCATATGCCATTCAACCTAATTTTGCAGCAAACCATACGGCCAGTTTGGTGGTGAAGAAATTTGTCACCAAAATAAAGACCCAGTTTAACGGCTCCTATACATTTGCAACCGGCAGGCCGTATTATAATATCAAGTATAGCAACACTGCAGGTAAGTACCAGATTGCCGACCAGGGAAAAACCATAACTTACAACAATCTGAGCTTTAGTGTTAATTACCTGCCTACTATAGGCAATGCAAAAACAAAGAACTTTATAGTATGGGTTTTATCTGTAAACAATGTGCTGGGTAGTGACCAGGTATTTGGTTATAATTATTCATACAATGGTATGCGAAAAGATCCTGTTTTGCCAACAGCCCGGCGATTTTACTTTTTGGGTTGTTTCCTTAGTTTTGGTGTTGACAGAAGCGACGACGTCATTAACAGTAATTTATAATATCAAATAACAAATCAACCATCATGAAGCAATTATTTTTTATCCTCCTTTCGATTGTGATCGTTTCCCAGGGGATAGCGCAAAGTGAAAAATTTACCAAAGCAATGACCACGGGCATTGCAACATTTGATTCGGCAAAAACAGCCGACGATATGCTGGCTTCAGCAGCAGCTTTTGAACGTATTGGCGATGCAGAAAAAACACAATGGCTTCCTTATTATTATGCTTCGTTAAGCCAGGTTATTTATGCCTTCATGAAGAACGATATGAGCCAGAGCGACGCCTATGCTAATAAAGCTGAAGAGTTGCTGAAAAAAGCCGATGCGTTACAACCTAATAATTCTGAAATAAGCTGTGTTAAATCAATGATCGCTACCCTGCATATGCTGGTAAACCCACAAAACCGCTGGCAGGAGTATGGCCCCGTTATTCAAACAGAGCTTGATAATGCAAAAAAACAGGACCCTGCCAATCCAAGACCTTATTATTTACAGGGACAAAATTTACGCAATACACCTGAGCAGTTTGGCGGCGGTTGCACTACAGCCAAACCAGTACTGGAGGAAGCATTGAAAAAATATGAAACCTTCAAACCTGCTTCTGCCATTGCACCCAATTGGGGTAAAGGACAGGTAGAAAAAACACTGGCCACTTGCAAATAAAACGAATTGTCCACGCACGGCGTTGCATGCCATGCGTGGACAATTTCATTCTCAACAGGTAACATTTATATGGAAAAAGAAACCAGTTTTTCGCACGCTGATAGTTTAGCGCTGATTGAATCCATGATCAATAAAGCAACGAACCGTTTTAACGAGGACGGTTTTTTGTATTTATTATGGGGTTGGGTAGTGCTGTTTTGCAGCGTAACGGAATTCTTTTTATTACGTATTCAGTTTGAGAAACATTACCTGGTTTGGACGCTTACCTGGGCAGCGGTGATCTTTCAGATATTTTTTCTGCGCAGGAAGCGCCAACGACAACGGGTACGTACCTATACCGATGAAATTGTTAAATACGTATGGATCACATTTATTATCCTCATGTTCCTGTTGGGTGTTTTAATTAGCACCATTCAGGGCAGGGAATATTATAAATTAATTGATCCTGTTTTTTTGGTAATATATGGCATGCCTACTTTTTTGTCGGGTGTCATTCTGCGGTTTAAACCGTTGATGTGGGGTGGCATTGGCTGCTGGGTGCTGTCGTTATTAACCACGGTAGTTCCTGTAGAATACCACTTGTTACTGGTGTCGGCGGCCATGGTAATAGCCTGGATAGTTCCCGGGTATTTATTAAGGCTGAAATTTAAAAAGGCGAATCCTTAATAAGGCGATTGCAATGGAGTTTAAAGATCTGGATCCGATATTACATTCCCAACTGCGGCTGGCGGTTGTTTCACTTCTCATTAGTGTGAAGGAGGCAGAGTTTACGTTTATTCGTGAAAAAACGAATGCCACTGCCGGCAACCTGAGTGTACAGATAAATAAGCTGAAAGAAGTGGGGTATATAGAAGTAGTAAAACAATTTAAGGACAATTATCCGCAAACCATCTGTAAGATAACGCCTGCAGGAGTGGCTGCGTTTGAGGAATATGTAAAGAACCTGCAATCATATCTGGGGGTAAAAAAATAACCCCTACTTTGCGTAAAAGCAGGGGCTCCTTACCGTGAAACTCCAATTATTCTTTAATCAGTTTAACCAGCATTCGCTCTTTACTGTTAACAGACACATCTAATGTATATGCGCCAGGTTGCAGATTGCGGCTTCCTTCCATAATAAAATTGCTGGCGCCTGCATCGGCTTTTGAGGTTTTATTCATCACAATGGCGCCATCGGCGTTCAATATCTTCAGGGCAACAAAGCTGCTTTCATTCAATTGCGTAGTCACTGAAATATCTTTTTTGGCCGGGTTGGGCGTAACGCTCATCATTTTCACCGTGGGGGTATTATACACCCGAACAACTAATAACCGGCTGGTGGCTACCTTACCTGCCTCATCAACCTGTTTCAGGCGATAATAAAGGTCTTTTTTCAATGCCTTATTCTTACCAACCTCATCATCGAACGAATATACTTTTCTGGTGGTAGAGGTACCCTGTGCTTTTATGGTGCCGGCAGTATACCATTTGCGGCCATCGAGGCTTCTTTCAATTTCGAACCGGTCGTTATTATACTCATAACCGGTTGCCCATTTTAATTCCACCTGTCCGCCATCGTTATAAAGCCCTGCAAAATCGCTCAGGCTAACCGACTCTTCTGGAAAGTCGAGTTTAACGGTAGCATCCTGGGAGCACAGGCGGCCATAACCATTGTCGCAAACTTTATATGTAAAGCTGGTAGAATGGCCCTTGAATTCGGGATTGGGTATAAACGTGAAGGTGCCATCGCCGTGCATGGTCACTTTACCATCCTGTGAATTGGTGATCAGGTAGGCATTGAGCCGGTCGTTGTCGGCATCGCGGTCGTTTATGGTAACCAGCCCGGTTGCGGTATGATTGGGCAAGCCGCTAATATTATCATTTACTGCCACAGGCGAGGTGTTGCACCCTTCAGCATAATGCAGCGGCGCTGAAACATTCAGTTGATCGATGGCGATACGGGTAGCGCCACCTGTGCCCTGGTAGTTCAGGTAAACTTTATAAATACCCGGTTGTAAATGAGGGAAGGTTTTGTTGTAGTTGTTTATGGCCTGCGCTGTATGCGGGCATTCAAAACTATCCAACCGGGCTATATTTAT
>JAJKIL010000179.1 GCA_021154515.1 Niastella sp.
CTTCCCGGGCATTCTCTTTCTCGTATTAACCCTAACTTGTTTCTGGGATCTTGCACAAGGTAAAGACCTCATGGTGCTGGCAACCGAGCACCGGGGCTTTTTCCTGTTATTTCAATCGTTTTTAAGTTTTCTGGTGCTGGTAAGCTGGTATGCGGCCCGTACCGTGGCCAATGCAAAAAGGCAATGCAATTATACTACATCGGATTATTTGCAGGAAGAGTATTATAAACACATGCCCCGCTTTATTGGCTTTACCCTGTTCACCATTATTATGCTGGCCTTTGTACAAACACCTCTGTTTGGCTATGACATAGAGGGCGATAGCAAAATATTCTTTGTATTATTGATTGCATCGATCCCCTATTATTTTTGGATGAACAAATTGTTCGAACGGCGTTTCAGGATCATCCGGTTGAACAAGCTGTTTTTTGCAACGGTGGTGATCTTAGTGGGCGGTTCTTCATTAATTACGGCTAATATTCGACGTTATTCCTGGCTGGTAGTGGTTATGATGCTGGTGTTACAGGCTTGTTTTATGATCCTGGTAGTTACCCGGCGGGAAGCGCTGGAAAAGGAAAAAAAGACGGGTAAGAAAGTGGTACCCATAACCAGCAAAAGATTCCGGCTGGCCAGTTTTCTCGGCATTCCACCCGAAGAAATACGTTTTCACATTGCCTTTTTATTAATAAGCCTGATAGCGCTGGGCGTTTACCTGGCCTGTACCCTCAATGTGGCGTTTGCAGTTGAACTGGGCACCTTTCCCTTTGTATTGCTGGCCTTTTCTGTATTTATGGGATTTGGTTTTATTATGGCCTTTATCTCTATTCGCATTGGCATCAACATCCATATTATTTTCCTGCTCATCGTTTTCATTTTTGGTCAGTGGACGGAACGCCATCACGTAGCGCTGGTTCAAAGAAAAAGCACCATCAAAGAAAGTTTTGCCGATAAAGCAAGTGTAAGGGATTATTTTATTCAATGGGTAAAAGACCGGGATACACTGATCAGGAAATCGAAAGAATATCCCGTGTATTTTGTATTGTCAGATGGCGGCGCTTCCCGTTCAGGTTACTGGGTGGCTTCGGTATTGGGAAAACTGGAAGATACTTCGCAGCACGATTTTTCAAAACACCTGTTTTGTTTATCGGGCGCTTCAGGTGGTAGTGTAGGCAATGCCGCTTTTTATACCTTGTTAAAAGATGCGGCCGACCGCCCCGATAAAAACCTGCCTAACCACCAACAATTTTACCAGGCTGGGAAAGAATACCTGCGCAGCGATTTTCTTACGTATACACTAAGCCGAATGTTGGGCCATGATTTCTTAGTGACCATGTTCCCCTTCAATACCAATGGCGACCGGGCCAAGGCTTTAACAGACGCCCTGGAACAGGCGCCAAAAGATAGTGTGTTGTTGAAGAACCAGCTGCAGGTGCCTTTTTCAGAATTGGCAGTGTATAAGAATAGGGTGAACACCAAACTGCCCATTCTTTGTGTGAATACTACCCGTATGCAGGACGGAGCGCCCTCAGTGATCAGTACCATCGCCATCGACCCGCTTACATTTAATAACCGGATAGATGTGCTGGCGCGGCTTACCAATAAGAATGATATGAAGCTGAGCACGGCCGTGGTATTGGGCGCCAGCTTTCCGTATGTTAGTCCGGCAGGTCGGATAGACGGTTTAAAGTTTTTGAAACAAGGTCCTACCGAGTTTCCTTTTTACTTTGTAGATGGCGGCTATGTGGATAATTCCGGCGCTGGTGTAGTGCATGAAATGATCATTAAACTGAATGCCCTGCGCGATTCCATCTGCGCTTCAAAGAATGATACCATTTTGCAAAGCAATTGCCAGAAGATCTCGTTCTACGTAATGCACATCAGCAATGGGCCTGAAGGAGATATATTATTAAAGAGGGTTAACCCATTTGTGAACGACCTGGCGGCGCCCATTAAAACCATTATGGGGGCATATGGCGTACAAACGAGTATTAACGATAGCCGTCTGAAGAATTACCTGTCGGGCCTGTATCATAATAACCTTCATTACAAACCTATCAACCTCTACAGACCCCAGGAGCACATAAAATACTCTATGAACTGGGTCATTTCGGGTCGAACGTTGGATAGTATGGACCAGCGGTTATATTCCAACGATGTACGGGCCTATATGGTAAAGATCTTACAGGAACTAAAGCGTTAAAGGTTCTATAGCGGTAAAACAATTCGGCCGGCAAACCATTGCGGGGTGGCCATTTAATAAAATTTTTCAATAGGTTTGCCGCTACAAAAGCTATCAATTATATGAAGAAAATTCTTTTAACGGTTGTGTTAGCCGTTACTATGGTGCGCACCTTTGCCGATGAAGGCATGTGGCTGCCACTATTGCTTGGACAACAAGTGTATAACGACATGGTGAAGCGCGGTTTAAAGCTTACCAAAGAACAGTTATACAGCGTGAACAAGGCCTCTATTAAGGACGCAATCATCATTTTCGGTGGATTTTGCACCGGTGAAATTGTAAGTAACGAAGGCCTTATTTTTACCAACCACCACTGCGGTTATGATGCTACGGCCAATGCCAGCACAGTAGAACACAACTACCTTAAAGATGGTTTCTGGTCAAAAAGTAAACAGGAAGAAATTCCTTCTCCCGGTTTATATGCTGAGTTCCTGACAGAGATCAAAGATGTTACCGCTGAAGTGCTCGATGCAGCAAAAGGTTTAAGTGGTTTGGAGCGTCAACAAAAAGTAACCGACATTACCGCAGCCATCAACAAACGATACAGCGATGAAGCTACCAGCACTATTGCCCGCGTAAGCTCCCTGTTCAAAGGCAACCAGTACCTGGTGTTTGTTTACAAACGTTTTTCTGATATTCGTTTAGCTGGCGTTCCCCCCGAAAGCATTGGTAAATATGGTGGCGATACCGACAACTGGGAATGGCCCCGTCATACCGGCGACTTTTCTATCTTCCGCGTTTACATGAGCAAGGATGGAAAACCTGCTGACTACTCACCCGAGAACGTGCCCTTAAAACCCAAACATTTTCTGCCAGTATCGATCAAAGGCATTAAAGACGGTGATTATGCCATGATCTATGGTTATCCCGGCGGTACCAACCGTTATGAAACATCATTCGGCATCAAACAAAAAATTGATATCGACAATCCCACGCTGGTAAAGCTGCGTGATATGCGGTTGAAATACATGTTTGCCCAAATGAAAGACGATCCGGCAGTTAAACTGCAACTGGCCAGCGATTACGCTTCAATTGCCAACTACTGGAAGTTCTTTGATGGCGAAAGCAAACAACTGATCAAATACAATGTATACGATCAGAAAAAAGCAGCGGAAGCAAAATTTCAGACATGGGCCAATGGCAAACCGGAATATGAAAATCTTTTCAAAGACTGGGGAACCGCATACGATCAATGGCGCCCTTATTCAAAACACCGCGTGTACATCAATGAAGGTATTTTTGGATCGCCTTTGTTAGCCTTTGCGGCCTCCCTGCAACGCCTGGAGACGGCCATAGTGCAAAAAGGCAGCTCAGCCGATATTAAAAAAGCAGTGGACGCAGCAAAAGAAGCAAGAGCCGAAGTACTAAAGGGGGAAAATAAAACATCTGACCAGAATATTGTGGCAGCCGTGTTGATGATGTATTTCAAGGATATTGACAAAGCCCAACACCCCATTGGCTTTTATGATAACTTAAAATCAAACTTTGGCGACCTGAACGACGAGGCCACTTATAAGAAATACGCAGCCAGCATTTTTGCAAACACCATGATCCTGGATAATGCTAAATGGGATGCTTTTACAAACAACCCCGATGCTACTGTGTTGCAGGCCGATCCTGCTTATGCCGTTGCAAGCGCTTTCTTAAAGAACTGGCAGGGTAAGTTTATGCAGTATTCCCAGCAGTTCACACTAAAGAATAATGAGTTTGGCCGAATGTATCTGAAAGGCGTTATGCAAATGGATACCGTAAAAGCCAAAAAAATGTATCCCGATGCTACCTTCACCATGCGGGTAAGTTTTGGTAATGTAAAAAGTTATGCGCCCCGTGATGCGGTTAAGTACGACTATGTAACCACCATGAAAGGCATTCTGGAAAAATACCAGCCAGGTGATTATGAGTTCGATCTGCCGGCCAAATTGCTGGAGCTGGCTAAGAAAAGAGATTTCGGCCAGTATATAGATAAACAACGGAATGACCTGGTAGTTGGTTTTATCACTACCAACGACATTACCGGCGGTAATTCCGGTTCACCGGTGATCGATGGCATGGGGAACCTGATCGGTCTGGCATTTGATGGCAATTATGAAGCATTGAGCCATAAGATCCAGTTCGACCCGGTTTATAACCGTACCATTTGTGTGGATGTTCGCTACGTATTATGGTGCATCGACAAACTGGGCGGTGCTACCAACCTGATAAATGAGTTGAAACTGGTTAAACAGTAATCAATTAACATACAATTAAAAGGGGTGATCGGTTTTCGGCCGGTCACCCTTTTTCTTTTTGAAATAGCTGTGTTACTTTTGCAAAAATTCCAATACCATGGATTATCAGGATCAAACCGATTTATTGCAGGAAGAGCAGAATGAACTGGGGTTCGTTGACCCTGCCAGTAAAGGCTTACGTTTTGCGAATTATCTTATTGACCAGATCGTGCTGGTTGTGCTTATTAATATAATTACAGTTGCCTGGACTGTTATTGCCAAAGCTTCAGGTGGCGTGGGACCGCAGAAATATTTTAGTTCGGAAGCCTCCACATCCTTGGAATTGGATGTTTTACTGGTAAAAATGGCGGTTTCGTATGTTATTACAATAATATATTATACCATTTGTGAAACTGCTATGAGTGGCAGAACGGTAGGTAAACTGTCCACCGGCACTATCGCTATTACCCAGGACGGCACTCCGTTTACTTTTAAGCATGCGTTGGTGCGCAGCTTATGCAGAGCGATTCCTTTTGAAGCATTCAGCGCTTTGGGTTATATGCCCTGGCACGATAGCTTATCAAAGACCGCCGTGGTAAAGAAAACCTGGTAGAAAGGCAGAAGGCAGAAGGCAGAAGGCAGAAGGCAGAAGGCAGAGA
>JAJKIL010000180.1 GCA_021154515.1 Niastella sp.
ATCATACGTGTAGCCATTTCTTAAAGAGCTGTTATCGGTAGGGAAATTTCCTTCCTCGCCCAGTTTGATCTGAAAGCTGCTGGTGAGTGTTTGTGCAGGCGAGGCTGTACCCAGTGTTTCGGTGATATTTACCGGTGGCATAGGGCTATAAACACCGGTATCTGCCAGTTTGTAGGGTAAAGTATATACTGGTATCCATGCATCCTGATCGCTTCCCCTGATCCAAACCTTATTGCCGGCGGCTGAAAAGGTAATGCCTTGGTTTTTCGCATATAATGATAACCATACCTGTCCGGTTGTGCTGTAATTAGCCAGGTTAAAGGTGGCGATGAGGCTGTCGGCGCATGAAGATAATTGATCAAGGGTAATAGCGCGGTTGCCGGTTCGCGCCATACCGGTATTTACAAAAGTTCGCGCCCGGCCATATGGGGTGCTGCTGTTGAAGTCGCAGCGATCGAGCCCTTCAAAACCCATGGTGCCTTTATAACAGGTTTGGGCTGCTGCGCTTTCAAATCCTTCAGTATAGGTAGGGTTTAATACAACAGGGTCGTTTTGCAAATGTTTTATTATAGTAGTAGTGGTATCATTACCGGGTATGGTATCGTTGCTGTATTTGATCCAAGCTTTAACGGTATAGGTTCCGGGCGCGCTTAAATCATAAGCACTCGAAAACCGGTAGGTAAAATTTGAATGGATCCCCAGGTTTATATTGGTGGTTTCTGTTACCGGTATACCGCCATTTACCTGGTAGCTGATGGCAGCAGGCCCGGATGCTGCTACATTACCCAGGTTGGTGATATGAACCTGCGGTGTCATGGCGCCCAGTTGCGAAGAAGTGTATTTACGCCCGGTATGAGCGGCTACCACCAGTGAATCGGGCGTTACATCATAATTAAGTACAGGCAGCGTGCATCCGCCGGGTACCAGTAAAGAAGGTTGAGCAATACTGCGGCGGCCAACAACGTTTCCCATTATGCAACGCACCGCCAGCCAGTAGGTGCTGTCTTTGTTTAAACCATTCACTAAATAACTGGTATCGGTGGTACTGGCAATAAGCTGCATATCACCATCTTTGAACATCATTACATCGTAACTGGTAGCGGCGGGAACACTTTTCCATAGCATGGCGGCATATCCCCGGCAGCTATCGTTAAGTGTAACGGCCGGGACGCCCAGGATGGTGAAATTATAATCACTTACATCGCTATATGCAGTACCGTTGCGGCTTACACGAATTAATGCAGTGCCGGTAGCTGCTGAGGCAGGAACCGTCCAGGTATAATTGCGGCTGGTAGCCGCTACATTGTTGTCGATGGTCGTCCAGGTACTGCCATTATCAAATGTATACTCGATAGTAAAGGTGTTGGTATTGGCGTCTGTTGCGTTCCAGCGAATAATTTCCGGCTCACTAGGCGCCAGCGTTTCATTGCCGAAAGGATATTCAACAGTTACAGCCGGCTGAATTACCTGGTAAACTACTACAAAATCCTGCGGGCCCTGGGCAATACCGGTGCCATTAACAGTTATGATAAAGTTGCCCGCAGGGGGATTGTTGATCACCACCTGTTCAATGTTATTTCTGCTATCGATACCCTCTACAGCGATATTATTAACGTTAGCCGGCGATGGGTCAAGTACCAGGGGGTGATGCAGGATGGCGCCAGGCGCAGCAACGGTAAGATCGAGATCGTTTACAAGTGCTGTTGCGGCGCCGGTAAATGCGGCCGGGGCGTTCCAGTATAATAAGAGCTTTACTTGTGCAGTACCTGGTGCAACAGCAGGGATGGTGAAGGTGGCTGAACTACCGTTGCCAATGGAGCCGGTAAAATAAGTATGGTTCTCAATAGCCTCAACCGAGTTGCGGGCGTTGATGTTGCCAAACCCATAGATATAATCAGGTCCCGGGTTGCCTTCGTCAACAGCGCCATTACAGGCCACTGCTTTAATTAGCGTGGAAGAAGGATTGCTGCCGCCATGCAATTGCCGGTATCTTTCAACCACTAGCCCAAGAATGCCCGTTGCCGTGGGGGCGGCCATACTGGTGCCCCAATCAACGCCGTATTTGTTGTTGGGCAGCGTAGAAGTAATGGCCCAGCCGCCTGCGGTTATTTCGGGCTTTATCCGGCCATCCGAAACCGGGCCGCAGCTCGAGAAATTGGCAATGGTATAGGAACTATTATCTATTGCGCCTACGGTTAAAACATTTTTTGCTGACTGATAGCCCGAACCCATAGTGGCAAATGGACCCGGGTAGGGCGCGCAGATAGTATCATCGGCATAATTGCCTGCGGCAAACACATGTAGTATGGCCGGGATGTTATTCAGTTGTTCATCAACGTAAATACTACCGGTATTGTAATCACCCGGCGAGGCGCAACTTACCTTACCTCCCGAATAAGAATTATTCGTAAGCACCATATTGTATTCGCTTACATAAGCAGGCGTGTTAGTGAGTATCAAATCATAGTTATCATTAATGACAGTAGCCTGTGGGGCCATACCTTTATACTTTGGATTGATGAGGCCGGCACCTGCAATAGAACCCGTTACGTGTGTACTGTGATTAACAGCACTTAAACCACCTTTCGTAATTTGTCGGCCCTTGAGATCGATATGCGTGGAGGCATCGCCGGCATCCCCTACTCCGATGGTAACATTCTTACCCTGCAGGTTACGCCCCAAAAAAGCGCCCAATGTGTTAACGGCATGCGCCGCCCGGTTCTTGTAATTCAGGGGTACCGGTTTAATAGATTCACTGCTTATGTATGCTACAAAGGGAAGCATTGCTATTTTTTGTACAACCTTCAAAGAGGCATCGATAAAAACAACGTGTGAGGGTTGAATGGTTGTTTCAATAATGTGTGCGCCTGCCTGTTTTAGCTCGTCAATAACTGTAGCCTTATCGATATTCCCATAAAAACTGACTGCAATCAACTTATCAGGATCATGCGCGGGTTGTTGTAACTGCTGAATAAGGGCCGGAGAAATTTTAGCGGATGCGTGCAATGGTAAGAGACCCGTTATATTATTGTTTTTTTTAAGCTGGTTCAGGTTAATGCCGCCATTTATTTCAGCCAGGTAAGTATTGTCTGGAATATAATGAAATAAGTTAATGCCTTGTTGTGAAAGCGCCTTACGCCCGGCCGCATCGGGTAACTTATTGAATTGAATGAGGGTATAGAACCGGTTTTTATATTGGAATTTTTTTAATGAGTCGCTAAGGTGGGCGTGATTACGCAGGTTGTTTGAATTGGTAAGTGTGCCATTTTTTAATTTAATGGGTAGAATAGTTGTCTGGGCTGATACAAACGTAACGGACAGGTGCAGGAATAGGATCAGTAAACAGTTTTTCATTTGCGGATTGGTACAATTGTCGGCGTAAAGTAAAACATTTCATATTATAATGCAAACTTTCAGCTTCCCGCATTAAACATCCTTCACATATTTATAAACGTTCTTCTTGTATGCATTCAGATCTTCAAGGGTTGAAATTTCTTCAAACCGGTACGAGGTCCCGTTGGCATTCTGCCTTACCAATGCCACTACTTCCCCACCCACAACCGCACTTTGCGCTTTGCGGAAAATGGCATCCAGCGATTGCCTGTCGTTCAACATCTGGTATTCTTCTATCTGTCCCACGTATATTATATATTCTGCCATAATGAAATTATTTACGAAGATATAGAAAGTTGAAAAGTTGACGAGTTGACAAGTTAACTTGAAACCGGCTATTTTTGCTGCCATGAAGATCGTAGTAACCGACGGCTATACGTTGAATCCCGGCGATTTAAGCTGGTCAGCAATAGAAGCATTGGGTGAGTTAACCGTTTATGACAGAACAAAACCTGAGGAGATCGTTGACAGATGCCGCGATGCGAATATTGTTCTTACCAATAAAGTGCCTTTTAGTGAAGCCACTCTGGCTGAACTGTCGCAATTAAAAATGATCGGGGTAACAGCCACCGGTTATAATATTATCGATGTACAGGCCGCCGCAAAAAAAGGTATTATGGTGAGTAATGTGCCCGCCTATGGCACGGCCTCTGTTGCTCAACACACCATTGCGTTGTTATTAGAGCTAACGAATCACGTGGGCAAACACGCTGCCTCAGTAGCAGCTGGTGATTGGCCCAAATCAGCAGATTTTAGTTACCAGTTGGCACCCATAACCGAACTGGCAGGTAAAACCCTGGCTATTGTTGGCTGGGGAAATATTGGTCAGCAAACTGGCCGCATTGCGCAGGCATTTGGGATGGAACTGCTTTATTATAATCCTTCCCAAAAAGAAAATGCATTTGCCCAATGGGTTCCCCTGCCCGAATTATTTGCCAAAGCCGATTATGTGTCGCTGCATTGCCCGCTGAAGCCGGATAATATGGGTTTTGTGAATAATGAGATCATCCAGGTAATGAAACCCGGCGCCTTTATTATAAATACCTCCCGCGGACAGCTCATCAATGAACAACACCTGGCCGATGCGCTGAACAGTGGTCGTATTGCCGGGGCTGCGCTGGACGTATTGTCGGTTGAACCGCCTTCGCCGCAAAATCCTTTGCTCACCGCCAAAAACTGCCTTATTACTCCACACATCGCCTGGATAAGCAAGGAAGCGCGCCAGCGGGTGATGGAAACAACGGTACAAAATGTAGCCGCATTTTTGAATAATAAGCCGGTGCATGTGGTGAATTAGGCAAAGAGCAAAAGGCAGGGGGCAAAGGTTAAAAGGAACTAAAGACTACTGAGGATTAAGAACTTAAAGCAGAAAACCTTATCTTCGCTCAACTTTTTGAGAATGAAGATTCTAATTCAACAGGTTATAATTACTGACCCATCATCCCCATTTAACGGCACAAAGCAGGATGTCCTTATTGAATCAGGAGTTATCAGGGATATTCAACCTGCTATTTCAGTGGAAGCAGATAAAGTTATCACAGGCAACCAGTTGCATTTGTCGCCAGGCTGGGTGGATGTGTTTGCCCATTTTGCCGATCCCGGTTATGAATACAAGGAAACACTGGAAACAGGCGCCCGTGCTGCTGCAGCAGGCGGTTACACCGATGTTTTTGTGATCCCCAATACCAAACCGGTTATCGATAGCAAAACCCAGGCAGAATACATCAGCCAGAAGTCGAGATCGCTGCCGGTTACGGTTCACCCCATTGGGGCGATATCGAAAGGCGCCGAAGGAAAAGACCTGGCCGAAATGTACGATATGCGCAGCAGTGGCGCCGTTGCCTTCAGCGATGGCCTGAACCCGATCCAATCTGCCGGTTTGCTGCTGAAAGCCCTCCAGTATGTAAAAGCTTTTGACGGTATTGTAATACAAATACCCGACGATAAAAGTATAGGCGCCAATGGCCTCATGCATGAAGGCATCATCTCCACCCGGTTGGGTTTGCCAGGCAAACCCATGATGGCCGAAGAACTGCAGGTAGCCCGCGACATAAAACTGGTGCGGTATGCCGATTCAAAACTACACTTCACCGGGGTTAGCTCGCCCAAATCGCTCGAATACATTCGCCGGGCCAAAGAAGCCGGACTGGCGGTAACCTGCTCGGTTACGCCCTACCATCTTTTTTTCAGTGATGAGGACCTAATGGAATATGATACCAACCTGAAAGTGTATCCGCCCCTGCGTACGAAAACTGATGTGGAAATACTTCGCCAGGCTGTGCTCGATGGAACCATCGACTGCATTGCCTCGCATCACCTGCCACATGAATACGACAGCAAGGTGCTGGAATTTGAATACGCCAAATACGGCATGACGGGACTCGAAACATCGTACAGCGCCATCAAAACAGCACTGCCCGGTATAACTGAAAGCCGGTGGGTAGAACTGGTGAGTATAAATCCAAGGAAGATCTTTGGTCTGGAATGCCCGGTTATTAAAAAAGATGCACCTGCCTGCTTTACTTTGTTTGAACCTGGGGCGCCGGTAACTTATACAACCGCATCCTTCCGGTCAAAATCAAAGAACTCAGCCTTTACAAACAGATCCCTGCAGGGCGCTGTAAAAGGAATACTTAATAAGGAAACCTTAATTCTAAACTAATACTTAATTGTATGACCGTTGAATCCTCTTCCTCCGCTAAAAATCTAGGGGTACTTTATGGACTTATTAACGGCGGGGTAGCTATTGCTTTTACTGTAATACTCTACCTGGGCGGTGCAAAAATGTTCGTAAACCCCATTGCCTATTGCGGCATGATTTTACCTATTGTTGTTTGTGTAATAGGAGGACTTCAGATCAGGAAACAACAGGGGTATCTTGAATTTGCGCAAGCTTTAAAAGTTACTTTTCTGATACTGGTAATAGGGTCATTGGTTGCAACGATATTCCAGTTTATTTTATTTAATTATATTGATGTTCCCTTCAGGCAGGCGCTGGCCCAGGAAACGGCACAGAAGGCAGAACAAATGATGCGTAAATTTGGCGCACCCGAAAGTGAAATAGAGAAAGCCGTTGATAAAACGTTGGACCAGAACAATTATACAATTGGCAGATTGTTGCTGGGTTTTGTTTTTGGTTGCATTTTCTGGTTCGTTGTTGCTTTAATTGTATCGGCGATCATAAAAAGAAAGCGATCGCCGTTTGAAAATTCTTTTAACCAATAGACTATGGATATATCCATTGTAGTTCCTTTGTTGAATGAAGAAGAGTCGCTGCCCGAATTGTGTGCCTGGATCGAGCGGGTGGTTACTGCCAATAATTTCACCTATGAAATTATTATGATCGACGATGGCAGTACCGATACCTCTTGGGAGGTAATAGAACAACTCCGGTTAAAAAATCCTCATATAAAAGGGATCAGGTTTCAACGCAATTATGGCAAGTCAGCCGCATTGAATGAAGGGTTTAAAGCCGCTATGGGCAACGTGGTGATCACAATGGATGCCGACATGCAGGACAGTCCCGATGAAATACCCGGACTGTACAAAATGATCATGGAGGAAAAGTTCGACATGGTAAGCGGTTGGAAAAAGAAACGGTACGACAATACCCTCACTAAAAATATTCCAAGCAAATTCTTTAACTGGGCTACCCGCCGGATGTCGAAGATCGATTTGCACGATTTTAACTGCGGGCTTAAATCCTATCGGCTTAAAGTTGTAAAAAGCATTGAAGTATACGGTGAAATGCATCGCTATATACCCGTGCTGGCAAAATGGGCCGGCTTTAGAAAGATCGGCGAAAAAGTGGTAGAACATCGCAAACGTAAATACGGCACTACCAAATTTGGCTGGGAACGGTTTGTAAATGGCTTTCTTGATCTGGCCTCTATTACGTTTGTAGGCAAATACGGCAAAAGACCCATGCACTTTTTTGGATTGTTTGGTTCAGCCATCCTGCTGCTGGGTTTTTTAATGATCGTATACCTGGTTGCATCCAAGTTCATAGAACCGGATTATGCCCTTACCAACCGGCCCGTTTTTTATATATCATTAACGCTGACGGTCATTGGTACGCTGATGTTCATTGCCGGATTTTTGGGCGAACTGATAGCGCGCAACTCAGCAGGCCGCAACCATTATTTGATTGAGAAGAAAATTGGGGTGGAGTAACATGGCTCATAAAACGATTGTTATCATAGGACCCGGGCATCCGCTACGGGGCGGATTAGCCACTTTTAACCAGCGGCTGTGCAAGGCGTTTATTGATGAAGGCCATACCTGTAGTATCTATTCCTTTTCACTGCAATACCCCTCTTTTTTATTTCCGGGTAAAACGCAGTATTCAACAGATCCTGCACCAACCGATATTGACATATACCCGGTTATAAATTCTGTTCATCCCCTGAACTGGTTACAGGTAGGGAATGAATTAAAAAGAATTCGACCCGATATTATAGTAGTCCGGTTCTGGATCCCTTTGATGGGCCCGGCATTGGGTTCTATATTGCGAAGGGTAAAAAAGAACAAACATACCCGCATTATTGCTATAGCCGATAATGTAATTCCCCACGAAAAAAGACCCTTCGATACCCCATTTACGAAGTACTTCCTCAACAGTTGTGATGCTTTTATCACCATGAGTGATAAAGTAATGGCCGATTTACGCCAATTCGAAAAAAACAAACCGGCGAAGGAAGTATTGCATCCGCTGTACGACAACTTTGGCCAACCGATCTCAAAGTCAGCAGCCAGGGAAAAACTGGGTATTAATCTCAATGAGAAGATCCTTCTTTTCTTTGGTTTTATCCGTAATTATAAGGGGCTCGATATGCTGTTTGAGGCCATGGCCCTGCTGAAACAACAGCCCATTAAATTATTGGTGGCCGGTGAGTTTTATGAAGATGAAAAAGCTTACCAGGAACAAATAGCGCGATTAGGGATTAAAGATAGTTTGATCCTGAAAACAGATTTTATCCCGGACAGTGAAGTGAAATATTATCTCTGCACGGCCGATGTGGTGGTACAGCCTTATCGCAATGCTACCCAAAGTGGGGTTACTCCCCTGGCATATTTTTTTGAAAAACCCATGATCGTTACCAATGTGGGTAGTCTGCCGGTACGGGTACCGAATGAAAAGGCCGGCCTGGTTTGTGAACCGGAACCAGCCTCTCTCGCAGCCGCCATTACCCGCTATTTTGAACTTGGAGAACAATATTTTATACCGCATCTTCGCACCGAAAAAGAAAAATATTCCTGGCATAATCTTGTTAAGACTATCCTGGAAATTTGAAAAAAAGCCAATCATACTTTAACATCTTTTTATAAATGATCCACAGAAGCAAAGCACCCTTACGTATTGGTTTGGCAGGAGGCGGCACTGATGTTAGTCCCTACAGCGATCTGTTTGGCGGGGCTATTCTCAATGCAACCGTGTCGCTGTACGCCTATGCCAATATTCAGCCTGTTGCAGAAAAAAAGATCGTGCTGCAGGCCATGGACAGGCACGAAGCGCAGGAATATGATTGGTGTACCGAACTGCCTGTTGATGGCAAACTCGATCTGTTAAAAGGTGTATACAACCGCATTCAACAACAATACGGCATGCCTGAAACCGGGTTTAAGCTGTCTACCTTTGTAGATGCACCTGCGGGGTCAGGTTTAGGCACCTCCTCTACCCTGGTGGTAGCAATTGTAGG
>JAJKIL010000181.1 GCA_021154515.1 Niastella sp.
ATGAGCAGGCTGAAGATGAGAAACCTCCGTATTTACGGACAGGTATTGAACCGCGGTTTGATCTATTCAAAGATCAAATACATCGATCCAGACCTGAATGCAAAAGTGAAAACTTCAGATGGCGATCCGGGTGTATCTACTTATAACAGAGGTTTTGTAATTGGTGTGAATGCCGGTTTTTAACTATTAACGATTTAATACTACATATGTTACGTTCAAAAATATTGATTCCTGCAAGCGCATTAGCGTTGATGCTTGCAATAGGAGGCGCCTGTAAAAAATCATTCCTTGATGAAACCCTGATCTCTTCAAAAAGTACTCATGATTATACTACAACAATAGGGTTGGATGGCCTGTCTACAGGCATGTACCAAAGCCTTCGTTTTCATTTTAACTACGAATGGGCTTATAGTACTACCAATTTGGGGGTTGACGAATTCACCATTGGCGACCCTGGTATGACAATGTGGAATGCATACGATAATAATCTGAATTCGCTTACAAAAGAGGTAAGAGACGTATGGGATAACATGTACGGCGCCATTAACTCGGCTAATATTCTTATTCAAAATGTGCCTTTGTATTATAACGGTGCAAACAAGAATACCCGCCTGGGTGAAGGATATTTTATGCGCGCCTTCAATTATTTCAAGCTGGTGAACCAGTACGGAGGTGTGCCTATAAAACTCACCCCGTCTGAGGCCGTTGCATTTGAATTTCCCCGTAACAGCGTACAGGAAGTATACGACCAGATGATAAGTGATGTGAAACAGGCATACGATCTGTTGCCTGCCACACCGGCACAAAGAGGCCGCATTACCAAATGGGCGGCAGCACATTTCCTGGCCAAAATATACCTGTTCCGCGCCAGTGAAGCAAACAAAAGCTGGAACGGTTCAACCGTTACAGCCGACCTGGACAATGCGATCAAATATGGTACAGATGTGATCAATAACAGCGGTCATAAACTGGCTACCAACTTCAGCGATCTGTGGAATTATACCACGCCCAATGGCGCCAACGAAACAAATGCCGAGATCATCCTGAGTGCCCAGTTCTCAGATAATACTGCTACCCAGGGCCGTTATGGTAATCAAACGCATTTATATTATCCTTCGGTTTACCAGAACATTCCGGGTATGGTACGCGATATTCCGGGTGGAAGGGAGTTTCAACGCCTGCGTTCAACCGATTATGCAATGGATGTGTATGACCGCGTGAACGACTCACGGTTCTGGAAAAGCTTTAAAACAAGATATCTCTGTAATAACCCCAGCAGTGCGCCTAAATATACGAAAGGTGTAGATTCAGGAAAGGTTAGGTTTAAAGGTGGAGAGGAGTCTATTCGCTATATCGTGAACAATGCCGGTGATGCCCGGTATACTTCAGACACTCTCAACTATTTCGCACCCTGGATGTTCGTTCGTTATTTCAAGGGCGAAGCCCAGGATTTTTCGGGCGCCCATGGCAATTATTCCGTCTCCCGTTATGTAGGGTTGTCAAAATTTGCCGATGGCTCCCGAGCTGATGTGACATCACAGTTCGGCCGCCGCGATGGTATACTGGCCCGCCTGGCCGATACTTATCTGATGGTTGCCGAAGCTTATGGCCGTAAGGGACAATACACCGATGCATTGCCCTTTATCAATGCCATACGCGATCGTGCTGCTTACAAGGCTAAGGAAGACCGTGCTGCCTATGTTGATGGTGGTATCTCCTATAAGACCAATCCGGCAGCCAATACCGCTACCTGGGTGTCTTATAGCGACAAGAACACCTATTACGAATCGAACAACCTGGTTGCGCCGGCAGACCCCAGCATTAACCCCAGCACCCTCAGCGCGCTGCATATAAACAGTGTGAACGATATCCTGGCTTCAACAAACGAATTTTACGACAAGTTGAATGTAGGCAGCGATGCAGACAGATTCCTGAACTTTATTTTGAATGAACGTTCACGCGAATTGATGGGTGAGTTTTTGCGCTGGGAAGACCTGGCCCGTACCAGAACGCTGGTAGCCCGTTGTGCTGCCTTTAACCCTGTAGCAAGGCCGGTGCCTACTAAAGATTATCTGCGGCCGATACCGCAAAATTTTCTCGATGTAATAAAAACGGATGGACAGCCATTGACATCAGATGAGAAAGCCGTCTATCAAAACCCTGGTTGGTAATATTCCTTTCAATAACAGTTGTGGATTCTTCAAGCCTTCCCGATTAAATCGGGAGGGCTTTTTTTAGTACTATCCGGTTTTTAGCCTACGCATTACCGCAATTATTCATGCATGTTACCGTGATTTTTCGAAGTAGGGTTACTATTCGTTGTAACAGATTGTATTACATTGTATTATTTTAAATGTCTGGCATTGGATTTGTGTAAAGAATGCAATACTTTGCAGAAGTATACCTAATATCTAATCCATTACCAATGAAAATGAACATTCTTTACGCCATTTGCGCAATGGCTGTTTTGGTAGCATGTAGTGCACCCTACCAGGCCCAAAAGTCAGTCTGGACTGTAAAGGAAGTGCAAGAGTCATTTAATAAAGATTCAGCTAAAAAGTACAACACCAATTGTATCCTTTACCGCGGCACCGACAGTCTTTCTCATTATTTCTTAAGTCAGTTTACCGACAAATGGGTATTTCTTAGCATCAAGAAAAGCGAATTATCGCTTATTGAAGAAAAACCTTACAAGATTGATTCTGCCGTTAAATTGGGCTACTATTATGTTGATCCCAATAATCATTTCGTAAAAACCCGGGACTTTAACTAATTAAGACTATCCGGATCTGGTAGTAATACTATTTCCAGGTATGCCTGTTTACCTCGTGTAATACCACATAGGCACAAATTTTTCCTGTTAGGGAACCAGCTTGTGACCTATGTGGTTAAAAAATATATTGATCGGGCATTGCATTTTATACAGCTAATATTTATATTTCGTATTAATTATCAATTGGTCAGTAATAATCCGTATTAATCAATAAAAATCCAGTACCCATGTGGAAATCTCTAACCAACTCAAATCGCGTTTATCAGGGCGATAGGATAAGATTCAACAATGCTCCCCGCGAATTAAGCACCGGTAACTTGTTCCAGGTTGTAAGAACCGACGAACATTACTTTGAAGTTTGCCCCATTACCCAGGAAGCAGACACTTTGCTTGATCTGTTCACCAGGAAAATTGTCAGGTATTTCGATGTAGGTTATCATCTTCAAATTGATGTCTGGAACGAAGAATAACCACCTGCACAAAAAAACCAATGCATAGTAAATTTAATTTATAAATAAAATAAATAACATACCTTTAGACTAACACTTCGTTAGCAATATGAATTGTTGACACGAATTGCTTATTTGATTTTCGGTTATACTTATTCCAACCCCTTTAGAACTCTCTCTATTCATTCCGGCCCGCACGCACTATTCACCAATAAATAAGTGTATATGCTGGAAAATCTTTTCAACCTCGTAAAGCAACAGGCCGGGGATGCTATTATTAACAATCCTGCTATTCCCGATCAGCACAATGAAGAAGCTGTACAGGAGGCGGGTCATTCAATTGTAGATACCCTTAAAAACGCCTTATCGGGTGGACAGCTCAATGATGTATTAGGCATGTTTGCAAACGGCCAGGCCAATGCCAGTGCGCCGGTTGTGCAACAGGCTACCGGGAATTTTATGGAACGACTGCAAAGTAAATTTGGTTTGAACAGCAGCCAGGCATCCGGTGTTGCCCAAAGCGTGATCCCCCAGGTAATGAACCAACTGGCGCAAAAGACCGCCAATCCCAACGATAACAGTTTTGATGTACAACAGATCTTCAACCAGCTCACTGGCGGTAAAACCGCTGGCATGAACCTCCAGGGCATGATGAACAGGCTGAAAGGCGGCCTCGACAGCGATAAAGATGGCGATGTTGATCTGCAGGACCTGAAAGCTATGTTCTCAGGCGGCGGTTCGATGATCGATAAGCTGAAAGGCATGCTGGGCTAGATCAGCTATAACCACTCTTCTTATTGCTTTTCTCCTCCGTGAAGCCAGAGGAAAAAATGCTTATTTTAGTAGATAGTAAACCTGCTAAAATGAACCTGCCAAAACAGCTATCCACACACTTCAGAACATTTTATACCGGTGGTAATTACACCGGGGTGAATTTAAAAGACAGCATGGAAGGGGTAACCTGGCAACAGGCCACCACTTCCATTTTTAATTGTAATACCATTGCGGTCCTGATCTATCACATGAATTATTATGTACGGCTGGTGACGAAAGTATTGCAGGGACATCCGCTCGAGGGGAGTGATAAATATGCTTTTGATGCGCCGCCGGTTCAGTCGGCCGAAGATTGGGAACAGTTAAAGAACAGTGTTTTTACCGAAGCAGAAAACATTGCCCGGATCATTGAACAGTTGCCGCCCGAAAAACTGGATGAAATATTTCACGATGAAAGATATGGCAACTATTACCGCAATTTGCAGGGGATTGTTGAGCATAATAATTATCACCTGGGGCAGATCTCGTTGTTGAAGAAAATTATGACTCAGGTCCCAGCCAACCCAAACATCCCAGTTCAGACAAAATAGCCCAACAATCCAACTAAAGCTGCTATAAGCGTATTCAGAAAATTAACCTGATCATTCTTGATCCATCCTTTTCTTTCAAGGGCGGCGCCGAGAATGGAGTCGGTTATATTGCCAATAAAACCAGCCAGTATGATCCACCAGGTTAATGAAGGGTGACCATAAGCGGCGAAATAAATTAAAGCGATCAGGATGCTGCCCGCAATACCCCATAGCGTGCCTTCCAGGCTTATTACGCCGTCCAGCCCGCAGGTGTCTTTTTTAAAGGTGAGAATGTTGTAAAAATTCCTGCCATATATACTGCCTAATTCGGAGGAGAGCGTGTCGGCGCTGGCCGAGGCCAGGGAAGCGGCAACGGCGAGTTGCCATGCAACAAGGTGTTGCGGATATAGCCAGGCCAGAAAGCCCGCTAATGCGGCTACGCCGCCATTGGCCAGTACCTGCGAGGCGGTTCGTTGTCCTTTATTTTTTTCAGCTATGCCTAATTGTTCTTTTTTACGGCGGCCAAGCGAAGTAGCCAACGTGCCTGCTATAAAAAAAGCGCCCAGTAAAACAATACCGGTAACGCCGAGGCCTTTATACAGCTGCGCTGCCAGTAAGCCACCGGTAAACGCACCAGCGATGGTTAGTTTGCGAAAAACGATGGTGGCGGCTACGCTTGCAACAATAAAAACCAGCACGATCCAATCAGAAATATGCATCGGAGCAAACTACTGTATCTATCACATTTAACCAATAAATTCCTTTGTTAAACCGGCTTATTGTATTGCTTTCAACAAATAATACTTTTTTATTTTGCTTTCTACCAGTATTTTGCCACACAGCACAAACAGCCAGCAAACTATTTTCGAATTTCCCATAACAAGCAACCCGATTGAACAAGATCCCCGTTTTTTGTATTGCTTTATTAGTCCAGGTTGCAGTTTACGCCCAGCCTGCACATAACGGCAACAACAGCTCTGTTACACTAATAAAGTCCTATTCCATTCTACCTGACCATGGTTTCTCTTTTAATACAATACTGGCCGATTCAACCCTGCGGTTTGCGATAAATGATTCAATACGATGCCGGCAGGCTACCAGCTACTGGCTTAAATTAGTTATAGATAATTTTTCCTCAATGAGGTCCTGCCAGCTAAGGATCTTTCCTGGCATGGCCAACCGCTTGTATTATTTCGACGCCAATGCACGGGAATGGTTGATGGAAGAGGCCGGTATGATGCCTGGGCGCGACAATGGCCGTATCAACCGGCGGGGAATGGCTTGCATATTGCGTGCTGACACTATCAATACCGTATATGTTCATATCGATCTGAAACACCTGGGGGCATTCGCTGAGGCATTTAAACCTGACATCCGGCTCGAAACAGCGGCCTTTGCCAGTAAGCAGGATCAATTGGTATGGATCACCTGGATCACCTCGCTTGCAATTGTATTACTCTTTTTGCTGAACAATGTATATATCTATTTCAGTTTTAAAGACAAAGCCGTTCTTTATTATCTTATCGGGCAATTGGGTGGCCTGATCTATATGACTGCCCATAAACAACTATTCCCGGCTTTTTTCCCCGATCTGGTGTTTACAGCCGGTTTGCAACCGAATGGCAAGGCTGCCTGGTTTGGGTTGAACGATCTTTTGCTGCATACAGGCATACTGGTGGTCATTTACAGCATCGTACAATTTAGCCGTTCGTACCTCAATACCCGGCAATCGCTTCCCCGGTTAGATGTTATGCTTCGATGGGGAATGCGGGCTTATCTGCTGTTGAGTTTTATTTTCGTGGTCATCAATACGGGTTTTTATTATATAGAACCATACGCCTGGATGATGGACAATGCACTACCTGTTTTTTTGTTTGTCGCCATTTTATATGCAGGCGTGGCAGGCTACCGGCGCCAGTTACCTGCGGCCCGGCCTTTTTTGGTGGCCAATGTGGTGTCAGTTGGGTGTATGTTGGCAATCCCTTTATACCACCTGATAATGGATGTAACTGGTATGGGCAATCCATTTATAAGGTCCTTATTACCAGATCTGGTATCTATTACCCAAACATTTGGTTTTTCGGTAGCGTTGGTGGCTCGTATGAGGTCTGTTGAACAAGAGCTGATAGCAAAGGAAAGAGAAGCCAGCCGGCTGGAATCAGATCTGCGGGAAATTACATTCCGGCATCAACTGATTGAACAGGATAAGCAAAAGATCATAACGGAAATACAGTTGGAGAAAACCAGGAATGTACAGTTACAGGAAAAAATGGAAGCCAACCAACGGGAGTTGACAGCTTCCAGTTTGAACCTCGTTCAAAAGAACGATTTGCTGATCAAATTGCAAACACAGATAAAAGAATTGAAAAAAATATACCCCGGCAAGAGCAAACAGGAGCTGCAGGGTATTGAATCCCTGTTACAGACCAACCAGTTCCTGGATGCAGGCTGGGATAAGTTCACCTTACATTTTGAACAGGTTCATCCGCATTTTTTCGAAAACCTGAAAGCCAAACATCCAACCCTCACCAAAAATGAAGTGCGGTTGTACGCTTATTTACACCTCAATTTGTCAACAAAGGAAATTGGCGCCATGCTTCACATTGACCCCGCCAGTGTACGCCGGGCTAAATCCAGGCTGTATAAAAAAATGGGTATCAATACTAGTGACAAAGCCGGAGAGGAAGAAAATGCTTAAATAATATCATTGAAAACCAATGTGTTGAAAGTCGTGTCCATACTTTATCCATGTTAATTTTTTGGATTTGAGGGGGCTTGCCGGTTGTTTTGCAGCCTGAAATAAATACCTAACCCCCAATCAAATGAAGCCCATATTCCTGCTCTTGTGTATAGCCATTCTGTCCTTAACCCGAAAAGCATACATTAATAAAAACGACCATGCGGAATTGTCCGCATCTGTTCCATTTAAAGTAACTCCGCAACTTGATCTGCCTAAGGGGATCGGGGAAACCGATACCAGCCAATTGAAACAAAGCGACTGGTATGCAGGCGTTATGAAAAGCATGGCAAAGGCCGAATACAATATTCAACAGAGAAAAAATACTAATACGTTCAGCAGTCCCAACCGAAAAAACAACCTGCGTTTTAATTATGACGAAAACGGGTTCACGGTGCAACCACGAACAACGAAAATACCAATTGGTAAAGTGGATGAAACCACAAAACCTGGTGACATAAAATATAAAACGCTTCCGAATTGGAAGGTGGCTTTCAACCTCGACAAAAAACAAATAGGAGAGGGAACCTGGCAGGTGAAGGGCAACCAGGCCGAGTATATTACTGGCAACATCACTGTACAATATATAAACGATGAAGAAGGCATGCGGCAGAATTTTATTGTGCAGGAGCCTTTATCAAACGATGACAATTTACAACTGCACTTTAGCGTAAAAACAAAACTGGCACAGCAATTCAGCAAGAACAGGCTGCAGTTTGCCGATAAAAAAAGTGGTATTGTACTAAGTTACGAACAACTAAAAGTATGGGATGCCAATGGCAAACCACTGGTAGCCACATTTGAAAAAAGCAATACCGATTATTGTATTCATGTAAATACGACTAAAGCGGCCTATCCAATTACCATTGACCCCCTGAGCATTACTCCCGCCTCCATGTTAGAATGCAACCAGTCAGGTTCCTGGTTCGGCTATTCTGTAGCCAGTGCCGGAGATGTGAATGGCGATGGTTACAGTGATGTTATTGTGGGTGCACATTATTACGACAATGGTGCAGGCAACAGGGGGAGGGCTTATGTCTATCATGGTTCAGCCTCCGGCATTAGCGCCACTCCTGCAGCTATACTACTAAGTACTAAAAGTGATGCTGTTTTTGCCTGGGTTGTTGCCGGTGCCGGAGATGTAAATGGCGATGGGTACAGCGATGTAATAGTCGGGGCTTATGGGTACGACAATTCTCAAACCGATGAAGGCGCTGTCTTTGTATATCATGGCTCCGCAACGGGTATCAATACTACCGTCGCCGCCATAGTGGAAAGTAACCAGGCATATGCCTGTATGGGCTATTCAGCAGCCGGTGCTGGTGATGTAAATGGCGACGGATACAGCGATATAATAGTCGGGGCTTATCAATACGACAATGTTCAAACCGACGAAGGTGCGGCTTTTATTTATCACGGTTCTGCCACAGGCATTGTTACCACCCCCGCTGCCTTGTTGGAAAGTAACCAGGCAGGGGCCTTTATGGGAATATCAGTAGCAGGCGCCGGCGATGTAAACGGCGACGGGTACAGCGATGTAATTGTAGGGGCTGAAGGATATGACAACCCCGAAGCCAGCGAAGGGGCTGCTTTTGTATATCATGGCTCAGCAGCGGGTATCAAAACTACCGCCGCCGCCATGGTGGAAAGTAACCATGCCGTTGCATTGATGGGCCATTCTGTAGCCAGTGCCGGCGATGTAAATGGCGATGGATACAGCGATGTAATAGTGGGGGCTCCTCTTAATTCCAACGGCCAGAATGCCTTCGTATATCATGGCTCAGCTACCGGCATCAGTACTACGGCAGCCGTTATATTGCAGAACAACCAGGCAGGTCAGCAATTGGGCATTTCCGTAGCCAGTGCCGGCGATATCAACGGCGATGGATACAGTGATGTAATCGTGGGAGCTCCTCGTTTCAATACTAACTTTGGTACAATCGTGCAAGGCGCCGCCTATATCCATTATGGTTCCGCTACAGGTATCAATGCCGCCCCCGCCGCCATTTTACTATGCAATCAGGGAGGTGCGCAAATGGGCCGTTCAGTAGCCAGTGCCGGAGATGTGAATGGCGATGGGTATAGTGATGTAATAGTGGGCGCTTATTCTTATGACAACGGCGAAACCGATGAAGGCGTCGCCTTTGTGTATACTGGTTCGCCTTCCGGTTCCAACATCGTCGCTGCCACCCAGTTGGAAAACAATCAGCCCGGGGCTGCTTTGGGGGCTTCGGTAGCGGGTGCCGGCGATGTAAACGGTGATGGGTACGGTGATGTGATCGTGGGCGCCTGGCTATACGACAATGGCGAGAACGATGAAGGCATTTTTTATATTTATCACGGTTCGGCTACTGGTATCAGTACCACGCCTGCGGCCTCAGTAGAAGGTAACCAGGCCGGCGCCTGGATGGGCAGCTCGGTAGCCGGCGCCGGCGATGTGAACGGTGATGGTTATAGTGATGTGATTGTAGCTGCCTATTCTTACGATCATGGCGAAACCGATGAAGGCGTAGCTTTTGTGTATCACGGTTCGGCAACCGGTATCAATACCACGCCGGCAGCACTGTTGGAATGCAACCAGGCCAGCGCAGAATTTGGTTCTTTAGTAGCCGGCGCGGGTGATGTTAATGGCGATGGTTATAGTGATGTGATCGTAGGGGCCTGGAATTACAACAATGGGGAAGCCGGTGAAGGTGTAACTTTTGTATATCATGGTTCTTCTTCCGGTATCAATACCACGCCGGCAGCACTGATGGAATGCAACCAGGCCAACGCAAAATTTGGCGTTTCGGTAGCAGGCGCAGGTGATGTAAACGGCGATGGCTACAGTGATGTGATCGTAGGCGCTTATCTATATGATAATGGCCTAACCAATGAAGGCGCCGCCTTTATATATCATGGTTCGGCAACCGGTATCAATACTACGGCGGCGACCATGGTTGAAAGTAACCAGGCAGATGCACAATTGGGCATTTCAGTAGCTGGCGCTGGCGATGTAAATGGTGATGGATATGGTGATGTTATTGTAGGCGCATGGAATTACGACAATAGCCTTACCAATGAAGGCGCTGCATTTATTTATCACGGTTCGGCTACCGGCATTAGTACTACTGCTGCCGCGATGGTAGAAAGTAATCAGTTTGGTGCATCGATGGGTAATTCGGTTGCAGGCGCCGGTGATGTAAACGGTGATGGTTACAGTGATGTGATCGTGGGGGCTTACAGGTATTCCAATCCACAAAACGGGGAGGGGGCATTCTTCATATATCATGGTTCGGCAACAGGCATTAACACTACTGCCGTTGCTATGGGTGAAAGCGAACAGACCAATGCAGAACTAGGCACCTTTGTAGCGGGCGCTGGCGATGTAAATGGCGATGGCTACAGCGATGTGATCGTGGGCGCCTATTTTTACGACCATGGCGAAACCGATGAAGGCGCTGCATTTGTGTATTTAGGTAATAGTCCGGGAACAGGGATACGTAATAACCTTAACATCTATAATAATGATTTAACTACTCCAATAAACAGCAGCAATTTTCCCGCATCCACCTTTGGGGCTGGTTTATTTGCAAAATCATTCCTGGGTGGTACCGTAAAAGGCAAGCTGGTTTGGGAAACGCAATTGAGTTTTAATGCATTTAGCGGGTCGCCCATTACCAACAGCATTGTATATACTTCGGCCCAAAGCGGTTACACCAACCTGGGTATAACAGGCAGGGAATTGAAAAGCATAGTGGCAAAACAAACCGGCAGCCGGTATACCAAAATAAGAGCAAGGGTAAAATATGATCTGGTTACTGCTTTAACCGGGCAGATATATGGCCCCTGGCGCTATGTATCAAATATTGTATCGGGCTTTTCATTAGGAGCGCTGCCAGTTGATCTTATTTCTTTTAAAGCTGAATGGTTGGAAAAAGGCAAAACAGCACAATTGAAATTTATTACCGACAATGAATCGGATGTGTGTTGTTACGAGGTGGAAAGAAGTTCCGATGGAGTGACATTTACTACAATTGGCAAGGTCACCGCAAAAAATACGGGCAGCCAAACAAACTATAGTTATACTGATCTCAACGCTACGGGTAAGAAAATATATTACCGCTTACAGACCAGATTTAACAGTGGTACCACCAATTACAGTAATATTCAAATGCTGGAATTGAATTCAACTACTGAGATCATGGTGTTTCCCAACCCGGCGAAAGATATAGTGCAATTGCGGTTAAACAATACTTATGCAACCATGAAAGTGCAGATCATTAACGCCGGCGGGCAAACGGTAAAACAGTTTAATAATGTTTCTACTGCCGGGCAATTGCTGGCCATTCCGGTAAGCGATCTTCAAACCGGGGCTTACTTCTTATACCTGCAAAGTGGTAGTGAGCACCAGGTATTACAATTTGTTAAAGAATAGGTCTGAATATTAAGACAGCCGTCCGCCAGTTGGCGACGGCTGCTCTTTTCATCATAAATGATAGTATTTTCCCTCCTGACCGGTTAATTGGATATTTTATAAATCGCCGGTACTTCCAGTCCTTCAATTTTAGCTGCCCTGGTAGCAGTAGCCGTGAGCGGATCGATGGCATATATGCGGGCTTCACCGGCTGGCGTTGAGGTAATGGAGGCATACACTTTTCCATCTTCAACCAGCCATTGTGCACCATACTGTCCACCATGAACCGGAATATCAGAAATATCAGTAATTGTTTTATTATTCAGGTCAATGATCGCCATTTTACAAATGGGAATGGTTACGTCAAAAGCGGCCCAGATGGCGTTGGCGTTATCTGTGCCCGGAAGTTGTAGGCGGGCTACAAGCAGTCCATCGCCCGCATAGGTGGCTGTCAGCAGCTTGGCGCCGCCTGAGGCAGTTTCCACGTCAAAGAAATAGGAGGGGTCAAATGATTGCTGTCCGTTTTTAATACGCAGGATACCCGATTTCTTTGTTACCTGGGTATAGCCTGCCGCCAGGCTGCTGGGCGATACAGTGTAAATGTCGCCATTCTCAGCTTTCACCATGCTTACCTGGTTTCCATACAGGCCAATAGGACCGGTGCGCGCATCCCTGATAGTAGTTAAAGAATCCAGCCCCGGGTAACTGAAAATGGTAACATAGGCAGTATCCGTGTATGCCGTATTCCAGGTACTGCCTTCAAGCGGATAAAATGAAACATACATTTTATTATCATTCACTACAATTGAAGTAGGCCATTTATTCAGCACATCCGACTTATTCCACATGTATAAAGGCGTTAGTCTTTTTTTTCTGATGCGAATATTGTTGGCGTCAATCAGTTGAATCTGGCAATCATAGCTGCCG
The DNA here is from genome assembly GCA_021154515.1 of Niastella sp. Taxonomy (GTDB): domain Bacteria; phylum Bacteroidota; class Bacteroidia; order Chitinophagales; family Chitinophagaceae; genus Niastella. Next base: position 12,626 of record JAJKIL010000181.1, read on the forward strand.
CCGCCCCAGGGTGCGCCAATGGCAATCAGGGTGCTGTCATCGCCCTTGCCAAAACAGTCCATCCGCTCAAAGGAGATCCTTCCTTTTTCATACAAGGCGCCGCCTTCGTTTACGCCATAACCAATACCAACATTATTGGTGCCATAGCTGAAACTGAACACGGTTTTACCCGTGGTACCAAAATAACACCAGGCCAGTTGTTCAATCCCATTTCCGGTTGAGGATACTGTTTTGGCGGCATTGTTGATGGTATCCTGCGAAAGGAGGTAATCAGATGTTCCGGTAGCGCCCTGTGTACGTAAGGCCAGGATGTAATTACCACTGGCCTGTAAAAAATGACTCTTGGGTTTATAACAACCACTCAGCAAAACGGCAATGGTCAATAGAATAAGAAATGTTTGGGTATATCCTGATTTGCAAAAACGCATGGTAATGTGTTTTACAATGAAAAATTAGTTGTGAAAAAAGTATCTGAGTTTTACGCTGAATGCCCGGCCTGGTTTCTGCAATTTGAAATTGTCGTACAGTTTGGCATTCGACAGGTTGGTGCATGCTGCAGCCATATTATACCTGCCATTTTGCAGGGAGTAGGTGATGGAAACATCCTGGGTAAACTGGCGGGGGATGATGAACTTGGTGCCCGCGCTGCCCTGGCTTGGCCAGAAGAGGTAAAATTGCTCAACAAAATTGCCACCTATGCCAAATGTCAACGCATCCTGCGCATAAAACGCTTTTTTGATCTTGTAGCCAGCATCGAAGCTGCCAAATAAATAAGGCATGTTTGGCAGGCGGTCCCAATAAGTGTAGTTGGGAATACCCTTGTCATACGTTTTTATGTTTAATGTATTCTGGTACGTGCTGTTCACTTCAAGGGTCAGGGCATCGTTATAAGTATAGCGTACGCTCCATTCAACACCAGATGTTCTTACGCTGTCCAGGTTTGAATACCGGCTGATCTGTCCGTCAGATTCCAGCCTGATAAAATCACCCGCTTTGCGATACAGGTAATTGATCTCGCCTTCCAGTTTGTGGTTGTTGAAGGTTTTCATCAATGAAAGCCCTACGTTGATGTTATGGCTGTGCTCGGGTTTTAAATAAGGATTGTTTTTCAACAGTAATCCATTCCCAAACATTTCTTCGCCTTCTGGTAAGCGCCAGGTACTTTCATAAGAAGCTTTCACCTGTGCAAACGGGAAAATATAATACATCGCGGCCACACCATAACCTGTTTTATTGTGGTTGCTTGTCATGCTTACGTGCGTGCCCCATTCGGCATCAACGGTGCTGGCGTTCATGTTGAACTGCTTGGCAAATACGGTGGCTGAAAACCGGTTATTTATAGTTGAATATTTATAGGCCAGCCCGGTTATGTTTTTCGACAATGTATTGGGAATGTCAAAGGGAATGGGGTCGATGGCTATCGGGTCATTGCCCTTACGTCGGGCATAGG
>JAJKIL010000182.1 GCA_021154515.1 Niastella sp.
AATGGATTACGACAACCACACTATTTCCATTAAAACCGTACGGGACATCAGGAAGGGGGAGGAGTTATACATCAATTATAACGGAACCTGGAACGATGAAAAAAAGCTGTGGTTTGAGGCTAAATAAAAAATCCCCCGATTTATCGGGGGACCGAACTGGTGTTAGTTGTAAATGTGTGTCCAAATAGACTATGCTATTTATTGTTGTCTGATCTTTTCGAATTAAGGAAGGGTTTATACTTCAGCGTAAATAAAATGCCATAACTGTTCATCCGCATATTGCCTAAACCCAGGTCTCTTAACGGCACTTTCAAATAAGGTTCGGCCTGCAACGAGAATCGCTTGCCTAATGAGCGTTCCATCCCTACCGACAGGTTCCAGATAGAGAACAGATAAGTTGAGTTGATATCATTGCCTACTGGCATCGGATAAGCGGCGCCGCCATTCCATCTGTAATAAATGTCATAGTCTTCTCTATCCATCAGGTAGGTAGAAAGCCCGGTGCTGGCAAACCAGCGCCGTTTATCGTTAAAGGAAAAATCATAACGCACGTTTACCGGGAACTCCCACATAGAACAATTCCCTTCTACCCGGCTGACAGTTCTGTTGTTTGGCCAGAGGTTTTCCTTATAATTGAAATGTGAGCTATCGGTCTTATAGAACTTTTTAGTGTAAATAGCACCGGCATTTACCGACCAGCGGTCAGAGAACCGGTAACCCACCTGCACGCCAAAATTATAACCGGTTTTGTACAATGGCCCAAAGGCTACGGCACTCATATCCGGACCAACCATGAGACCAAATTCCAACGGCTGTTTTATTTTATCATCCTTCTTCTTTTGTTTCACCATTGTTTTGGTAGAATCAACAGCCTGCGTGGCGGCAGTCTTGTTTTTCAGGGAGTCAACCTGCGTGGCGGTGGGTGGTTGAACCGTTGTCACTTCATTATTTGTTTCAACAGGTTTCCCGTTTGTGGCCGGGTCAGCGTTGGTAGTGTGGCTTTCGGGCTCGAATGTACTGGTAGTGTTATTATCGGCTACCGGTGGTATTAATTGGTTATTGTGATTGCTGGTAATACGTGAGCGTTTGCCTTTTTGTTTGGCCGGTTTATATGACCGGTTAGAACCATTGCCAGCTGCTATAGTAGCATAGTTTAAAGAAGCCGGCGCTTTTTGTATGCGTACACGACCCGCTTTTGAACCCTTAGTGGGGGTTGTTTTTTCAACCGGGTTGGTTACGCCTTTGTTAGGGGCGGTTACCCTAGTCGCGGGGGCCGGCTGATTGATTTCTGATTTGCTGAGGGCGCTGCCTGGTTTTGTGTTGGTGGCAGTGGCAATTGACTGTTGGTTGCTGCCTATAGGCAGTTTACCAGCGTTGGGAGCCGCTGTTACAGGTGTTTCGTTGTTGTTGATATCCGGAACAGCTTCATCCTGGGTAGTGTTGGTTGTATGGTTATCGGCCGTTTGATTACCTGGTAAAGGGGATGTTTTTTCAACTGTTACAGCGCTGGCAGCGTTTTTAGCCAGTGGGGCAACTCGTTGATGAGTTAAAATTGCTGTTAAAGCGCCGCCGGTAGTGGCGGTGATCAAAAACAGCCAGAAAATGAAGCGACGCCGTTTTTTCTCCTGCGGCATTTCCTTATTGAGGCGCTGTTCCAGATGATCCCACCCGGAAGCGCCTGCTTCCACCTCGAAGTGCTCTGCAGCTTCGCGGCTTAAATGGTCTAGGTTATCGTCATCTAGGGGATACATACGCTTTAATGATATTTTTGTTCTGCAAAAGTTTTCTAAGGTTGTCTCTGGCTTTTGATAAATTGGATTTTGAAGCGCCTACTGAAATACCCAAATTTTGCGAGATCTCTTCATGGCTAAGCCCTTCAATCACGAACAGGTTAAAAACTGCCCGGTAAGCCGGCGATAGCATTCGGACAGATTCAATTATCTCTTTATAAGATAACATGTCAATACCGGTTTCACCCTGATCAGCAATGGTTTCCGATTCATGCGTAAGCACATGGCCATTCACGGATGAATTGGTTTTCCGATAATGGTCTATACAGGTATTTATCAGTATTCGTTTGAACCAACCCTTGAGGGAAAGTAAGGTATCTTCCTGCCTGGTCTCATCAAATTGGTGAATGTTCTTAAATAGCTTTACAAACCCTTCATTCACAATCTCTTCGCATTCTTCCATGGCATTGGTATACCGGTAACATATTTTAATAGCAAATCCCCGAAGCAGATTATACAACTCCTTTTGGCTGTTTCGCTCGTTTTTGCGACAGCCACTCAACAATGAGGAAATGTTTGAGTTATCTAGCAAGGGTGTTGGTTTGCGGGAATGTTTCTTTGCTAACTAATTGTTTTTCATAACTCTATCCCTATTACGAAAGATTAGCTTACCTGGTTGCCTTATCCAGAACAATTATTTCCTGGCCAAAGTTAGAACAGATGGCTTGAATTAGCAATATGATGTTAGTCTCTATCCACCCGTCAACTTGTTAACTCGTCAACTCGTTAACTCGTCAACTCGTTAACTCGTTAACTGGTCAACTGGTTAACTGATCAACTACTTCCTCAGCATACTAACTGGCGGTTGCCCAATGAACATCAACGTGCCCCGGATATACGCCTGTACCTGGATGTAATCTTTTTGGGGAAGCAGTCCCATCAGGCGGAATTCCTGGAAGGTGCCGGCGCTGCTCATCCAGGGTGTTATTTGCTGGTTTAATCGCGCTTCAATCACTTTCTTGTTCTTTTCAATAAGGGCGGCAATATCCAGCACCGACTGGTTGGCGAGTTGTTTCATGATCTTTTTATGGAACAGGGCCTTGGCAATATTCACCATCATGTCTTTGGTGTCGAGCGCAAAAGTTACATCGGGCATGGAGAGCAACTGTTTTTCTGCATCCAGCTGTGGCGTGCCTTTCAGGTGCAATACGCCTTTGCGGTTACCGGTAAAGGAAACATCAACCTGAATTTTGCCATCGTTGGTACCGCTGAGTTTCACGTCTTTTATTACAAACGTTCTGCCTTCTACCTCAAACGGTTTGTTTACCAAACTATCGGTCATCAGCTTGTTAAAGAAACTGTATTGGTAAACGGCATCGAGATAAGTATTGATGCCGGTTGAGTATTGCGAATTGCTGATAGGGGGCAGCGCGGCATGGGTAACCAGCTGCTGGCTGTCTGAAGAGAATTTCGGTTCACCCCTATAGCCGATTGAAAAATATAAGGTATCGCGGAATACATTGAAATTGCTTACCCGCAAATCAGATGGGTTCAGATTTAAAAAACCATAGGTGCTGATAGGGATCACCCGGCTGCCGCCACTGCGCCACTGACGCAGCATAGCATTGTTATTCAGGGTTTGAATAAACTTGTCGAAAGTGCCGCAAGTGCTTTCAACCGATGCCCTAATGCTATCCATGATCTCATCGGTCAGGTCGTTTTGCATCATGGTCACCTGGCATTTATCCACCGCGTTTATCTTATCTAACCTGGTACTGGTAAGCAACTGGTGATTGGGCAATAACGTAAGGGTAGAACTGATGTTGAGATCAACCCGGCGCAAGGCCTCGTTACCAAAACCACAGCTGCCGCTTACCCAGGGCGATACCTGTTTATCCATGGCGCACACGGCTTTGCTGCCTGCGATCTGGTAACTGCCGCGAAAACCAATGGTTACTTTATTGTTAACACAGCCAAATGTAAAAGGCGAGCGTACAAAACGGAATTTATAACGGAAATCGCAACCCGATTGGGTATAATTGGGCCATTTATCGTTGGTGAATTCTTTGGGACTGCTTGAATCCATCATCGCCAGCAAGGGCTTCATGTATATTTTAAAGGGAATATTGATGATGGAAGAAGGCATGGCCGGCAACAACCTGGCCTGTGTTTCGGCCGTGGGTTGAATGGTTACTTTTTTGCTGCTGTTGCAGGCTGCGATACAAATCAGTAATGCTACTACAGGAAGGAAACCAGGAATCCTTTTCATAAAGTGGTGTAAGAGAGTTTTCAAGGTCAAATATAATCCATTCTTTACTCCTAATTTAGTGCCAATATGAGCACTTATTCAGCAACTTATTATACGGCGGCGGGACATTATTACCAGGCGACCGTTTTTTTGTCGGCGGTAACTATTACCATACGCTATCGCGATGAAGAAAGCAAGGAGAAGGACGTGTACTGGCTTACAAAAGATATTGTTGCATTTAATAAACAAATAATAGGCGGGGAATTACAATATCGGAATGCCGGCGGGGGAATAGAACGCCTGGGCATCCGGGACCAGCAACTGGTTGAAGCATTGCAAAAGGCCCTGTCGCACCATCGCGTGTTTGGTAAAGTGCATAACCGCGTGCTGGGAAATAGCTGGGTAAAGCTGGCCCTGCTTGCCAGCATCGTTTTGTTTTTATTGCTGGGTACATACCTGTGGCTGATCCCTTTTCTGGGTGAGCGGATGGCTAAAAGATTTTCAAAGGAAGCAGAGATCAGGATGGGGGAGCAAATGTACCAGTCGGTGAAGTTGCAATACCGAATCGATTCCCAAAAAACGGCTATCCTGAACAATTTTTATAAACAGCTGCATTACGATGTAGGCTACCCGGTATCAATTACTGTGGTAGGATCGAACGAAGTGAATGCCTTTGCCATCCCCGGCGGGCATATTGTGGTGTATGATGCCATTCTTGACCAGATGAAAACGCCGGAAGAATTGGCGGCCCTGTTGGGACATGAAGCATCCCATATTGCTTTGCGCCATTCCCTGCGCAATATCTTTCGAAGCATGGCCCGGCAAATGTTCATTTCAATATTGATCGGCGATCACTCAAACGTTGCTACAGTAGTGGTTAATAATGCCGATGCCCTGAAAGGCTTGCAATATTCGCGGTCACTGGAAACGGAAGCGGATGACAATGGCATGCAATTAATGGAAAAAAGCAGGATCAACCCGCAGGGGATGATGCGCCTGATGCAAATGCTGCAAAAGGAAAGCGGCATGGGAGACGAGCGGGCTGCCTTCCTGAGCACCCACCCGGTATTTAAAGACCGCCTTCAAAATGTTGAAAAGCAGTTAAAGCAATGGCCGCCTGTAACTACTGCCAATGATAGTTTGAAAACCATCTTTCACTCTATATACGAATAGGTTTACTGTATAATTTCAGCCACATGCTTTTTGATGTTGGAAGCCATTTTGGTCATGGGCAGGTCGTTTTCATCGCCGCCAAACGGGTCTTCAATTTCTTCAGCGATCAGTTCAAGACTGGCCAGAACATAAAAAATAAAGCCAACTACGGGTATGGCCAGATAGCCCAGGCTGATGGCGAAGCTGAAGGGCAGCGTCATCACATAAAAGAAGATGAACTTTTTAATGAACACGCTGTACGAAAAAGGGATGGGTGTGTTTTTGATGCGTTCACAGGCGCCGCAGATATCGGTAAATGATTGCAGTTCGTTATTGAGAACGATCAGCTGATCGCCTTTTATTTTTCCTTCTTCATACAACCTGTTTACCCGTTGAAATAAGAGCGAGGCTACCTGGTTAGGGATGTGCCGGCTGGTATCGATGTTTTTCAGTTCGGGATGTTCCGTTTCATCCAGCGCCAGGCGGGTTGATTCTGCATGCAGGTGATGCGCCAGCACCGAAGCATACATGGGAATGGATTTTCTGAAGAACGAACGGTGTGTTTCCTCTTCAAAATGCAGCATGCTGTGCAGTTTAATGGCCAGGTTACGACTGTTGTTTACCAGCGAGCCCCACATTTTTCTTCCTTCCCACCAGCGGTCATATGCGGTGTTGGTACGAAAAACCAGCAGCATCGAGATCACGAAGCTGAGGAGGGTGTGCATGGAGGTTATCTGCTTTACGTAACTGCCTTCAGATAGCTTCAAAAAATGCAATTCAAAGATAACGATGATCCAACAGTAAATACAGATACCAAAAATAAGCGGTGATAACTTGCGTAAGGTGTCGGCCTTATGGAAGCGGAAAATAAAAGTAAACCAGTCTTTCGGATTGTATGTGATCATAGTCGAGCTTCTTACTGGAAAGATAAGGATTTAGTTGACGAGTTAATGAGTTGACAAGTTGACGAGTTAACAAGTTAACGAGGAAAATAGCAGCTTGGAAGTAATAAAGTAGGATGTTGATAGGGTTGATAAGGTTGACAGCGTTGATAAAGCGAAGAGAAAATACGGTAGTGAGACATGAAAATAGTGAGGAATGTACATTCTCGCGAGCCATCTTTGCCCTTTGCCTTTTGCCCTCTGCCCTCTGCCTCTTCCTTTAAAAAGAAAAAGGCCACCCGTTATCAGGCAGCCTTTTTTACAATGCTTATTAACTTAATTATTTCGGCTTAGCCCAGGCGTTCGCAGGTAACGATGGGTTGATGTCGTAATTCTCGTAAGTGATAGTTTGAGCGTGTTTACCACTCTGCATGATCTCGGTGTATGGTAACATAATACCGCCCGTTTTCTTGTAGTCAGAGTATGTAAAGGTAGTAGTACCACTCAGCGGGTCAACCATAATCAGGGCTTCCAGCCTGTTGGTTTTGTTATTAAGGATATAACCGGCACGGATGCTGTTTACTGTTACCATTACCGATGACAGATCATACTGTGATGTTTGCAGAGTGGCTGTAGATTTGTCCAGAATGCTTGACTTCAGGCCTAACAAACCACAGTACAGATAACGCTTCAGTTCTGTTACACGTTGGGGTGACAGGGCAGCATAACCATTACCATCAAAGCTCCAACCGCTGTTGCCTTCCATTTGCTCTAACAGAATAACGTTGCCTTGCAGCGATGATTCCAGGCGCACGATCTGACGGTTAAAGTCGGCCCACATAGTCAGTGTTAGGTTATTGGTGTTCATCACTGCTTTCAGCGAATTTAGATTATCCAGGCTTTTACCACCATGTACCTGGTTAGCCGCCTTCATCAGGTTCATCCCGGTTTCCAGCACATCATTCGATTTGGTAGCTGTAGTAGTAACTACAGGAGCAGCTGTAGGTGCAGATGGTTTTGCTATATCGCCATGTTTGGCCATTTCCTCTTCATCGAGATAAAAGATATCGCCATTGATAACAGCGATCTGTTTTTTATCAGGACTGGTGAATAAGCTATAGCTGGCTGTTTTACCATTGTCAAATTTCAGTTCTAACTGACCCTGGTTGATGGTATAAGAACCACCATCACCGCTGCTGCTGCTGCCACCCGATACCGTTGTAAGCGTAGCAGTACGTTTAAATTTACCTTCGGTAAAATAAAAGCCATCTGCTTTACCGCCCGATCTTATAAATTTGAAAAAACCGTTGGGAACTGCAGTGGAAACATTAAGTCTTACAAAGGTAGCGGCGCCAGACTGGCCGGTTTCGCCGGTAACACTTAACAGGATAATTTTTTCAGAACCATCATTAAGGAATTTCATTTTCAGCTGATTGCCGGTAATAGAATAAGTACCGTCAATACGCTTTGCCCAATCGGCTTTGTCTAAACTGCTACAGAAAGATGAATTGGGTCTGAAATAATAGGCATAATCAGTTCTTACCATTGCGCCGGCATCAGAACTTTGATCATATTCATACGCAGTACCTGCGTACACCGCATTGATAGTTTGTGCTAATAGGGACGAACTGGAGAATAGTAAGCATAAAAAGAAAACGCTAGTACGGATTCTCACCAAGGTGTTAAGTGTCATGATAACGTTTACATTTGTATTTTCAAAAAGCCTGCCGAAATATAATATTCCTGTTAATACAGACTCAATAAGATTTATGAAAAATTATTCATCAGGAGCAAGCAAGGAAAGCAGATCGTTTTTCTGTATACGATAGCCATTATATACCACATTGCTTATTGGAAAAGATGTAATTGATGTGGGGTTCTGGCCTTTCTTTGATCTATTCAACTCAGGGCGCGCAAACGTATCGTGTAAACTTCAAACGATTGTCCTGTAGTGTCCTGCTCCCAGGTTTTCGGATCATTTTATACGCATCCAAAAACGCGCGCATAACTCGAATATTGTGTTGTATTTCATTTTGTTACATGCCTTGATGAATTGAGATAAGTAGATTGAAATGAGGCAGATAGGAGCGGTTGGATCAGGGCAGGATTAGAAAAGGCTGGTTTATAAAAGATTATTTTTAGATGCAATTACGCTAAAGTCATATTTAGCATGATGGATAAAAAGCAAAATGTCCCGATGAGGGACATTTTGCTGATATTATAAATAATGTAAAGTATATACTACATACCGGGAACGAGGGCACGGCCAATACCTTCCCTGCCAGGCCAGGGAATAGCAGCCAGTATTACCAGTAAAGCAATTAAAAAGAACCAGAATGCTTTTTTGTATTTGGAATAATCAGAGATAGATTTTTTTGCCTGACCTCTGCCAACGGTGATCAATGCAATGGCGATGATCATCATCACCGGATGTTCTACCCAATAAAAACGATAGGTGGCATTTTTCATTACACTCACGCCTTCGGGTACGCCTTTGGCAATACCGTACGTACCAACAAATAACAATATCAAACCAATCAGCAAGGTAATATGGGCTGTTATCATAGTAAATAACCATAATTTCTTGTCACCTGCCGATAATGCTTTTTTACCGCTGAAACCTGATAAGCTTTTTACAATGGATGCCAGTAATAAGATCAACAGTATCCATCGAAGCCAGCTATGTAGTACAACTAAGATATTCATATGTGGAATTTGGCGCAAAGCTAATGGGGGCAGGTTGAAATCTCAAATTTGATTCCTGAATAACTGACCGCTATACATAAGTTTTGATCCTTATTATTCCATGCAAATGACGTGTTTGCCGTACATTGGCACATTTTATAGCTATTAATGGAAGATAATTTTGTTAAATAGTTTGCATGTCAGAATATTGCCATAAGTACCAGGAAAAAATCGGTTAGTTTTGCTTCGGCCGCCGCAGCCTTGGCGAAGGCGGCCATACGGTGAAAAAAACATATATAACGCAGATGAAAAGATGGTTCTCTTTACAGGGTTTATTGTTGATTGGTTTATTAGGTTGGTTATGCAGTTGCCATTCCGGAAAGGAGAAGGAATCGCCGGAAAAAATATTAGGTTCACGGCCCTATGCAGGATTGACTGATAGTATTAAACGGTTCCCGCAAAACCAGGAGCTGTACCTGGAAAGAGCGGTACTGCTTTCCCAAAATGATCGCCATGAACTGGCAATGGCTGATTATAAAAAAGCCTGGGAATTAAAACCCGATGAACATATCGCTTTGCAATATGTATCTAACCTGATGTTGGTGAACCGTCCCCAGGACGCGGTGAACCTGTTGAAAGAATGTATTGCCACCTGGCCCGCCAATCCCGATCTGCATCGCCGCTTAAGCGAGATCTATACACAAATGGGCGAAACAAAAAAAGCCATTGATCAATACGATGAATGGGCGCAGCAGGACTCTACAAATTTTGAGGTCTGGTATGAAAAGGGCGTATTACTGGCCCAGTTAAAGGATACCCAGGCCGCCATTACCGCGCCGGAACACTCCTATCGCATAGCACCCATTAATTACAACGGACTGGCCCTGGCGAGTTTGTATGGCGCTACCCGGAATCCCAAAGTAATCACCCTCTGCGATGACCTGTTGCGTAAGGATACTTCCAACATCACCAACGATGTATTATACCTGAAAGGCAGTTATTATTCCGATACTAAACAATACGAAAAGGCTATCCGTGAATTCAATGAATGCATAAGCCGCGACTGGAAATTCACCGATGCTTATATTGAAAAGGGCATTGTGTTGCATGATCTGAAAAAGTACGACAGCGCCCTGAAAATATTCATCATGGCCGCCACAGTTACCAATACCAGTCCCGATGCCTGGTACTGGATGGCGCGTTGTTATGAAGAATTAGGCAAAAAAGACCTGGCTTTGGTGAATTATGAACGTGCCCTGGCCCTCGATAAAAATTTTGAGGAAGCGCGGGATGGAATTAGAAGATTAAAGAAGTAGAGGGCTTTGAACTTAAAACTTTGGACTTTCAACTTTGAACTTAAAATTTTGAACTAGAAATGGCTATCGTAGCACCATCATTTTTATCAGCTAACTTTTTAAATCTGGAAGCAGATTGTAAAATGATCAATGAAAGTGAGGCCGACTGGTTTCACCTGGATGTAATGGACGGACGTTTTGTTCCCAACATTACTTTTGGCCCCATGATCATTGAGTTTATTCGAAAAACAACCACCAAGGTTTGTGATGTGCACCTGATGATAGTGGAACCGGAAAAATATGTGGAGGATTTTAAAAAGGCTGGCGCGGATATGCTGACGGTGCACGAAGAATGCTGTGTTCATTTACACCGGAATATTCAACAGATCAAATCGCTGGGCATGCAGGCCGGCGTGGCATTGAACCCGCATACGCCTGTGGAGTCGTTGAAAGAAGTGCTGGATGATATTGATATGGTTTTGATCATGAGTGTGAATCCCGGTTTTGGTGGTCAGAAATTCATCCCCAACACGCTGAACAAGATCAGGACCCTGCGTCATATGATCAATGAAAGAGGACTGTCTACCAAAATTGAGATCGATGGCGGTATTACGCTGGAGAATGCGCATGCGATCGTGAAAGCCGGCGCCGATGTGCTGGTAGCCGGTAACACGGTGTTCAAATCAAAAGATCCTAAAGACACTATTGCACAGCTGAAAAAGATAACCAGATAAATGTAAAAGGTATGGCAAAAGACCTTTTCAGTAACCAGGCCTCGCTGTATGCACAATACCGCCCCGGCTATCCCGGCGAATTATATGAATTCATTTTGCAGCAGGTGACCGATCCACAACAGGCCTGGGATTGCGCCACCGGTAATGGACAGGCCGCCGTTGAACTGGCCCGCTATTTTGAAAAGGTAATGGCCACAGACATCAGTGAAAAGCAATTACAGCAGGCCATCCCAAACGCAAAGATCACTTATAGCATTTCCACCGCAGAACAAACCAGTTTCCCCGATAATAGTTTTGATTGTATCACTGTAGCGCAAGCCTACCACTGGTTTCAGTTTGATGCCTTTGAAAAAGAAGTGCGGCGCATTGCCAAACCCGGCGCTGTGGTAGCCATTTGGGGCTATAGCCTGGTAGTATGTGAAGACGAAGCGCTGAATACCATCATCAAAACATTTTACCGTGATACCGTAGGTGCGTACTGGGATAAAGAAAGAAAGTATATCGACGATCACTATACCACGGTGCCTTTCCCTTATGAAGCATTACCCTCGAAGGAATTTCAAATAACCTTACAGTGGAACCGGCAGCAACTGATCGGTTATTTCAACACCTGGTCAAGCGTACAGCATTTTATAAAAGCGCATCAGTATAACCCGGTTGATGAACTGGCGACTGTTATTGAAAAGGTGTGGCCGGGGGAGGATTTAAAGAGCTTTTATTTTCCGTTGTTCCTTAAGTTGGGTAAAGTAACGAAGTGAGTTGACCAGTTAACCAGGTCGAGATGGCAAGATAGAATTAATAATACGGCGAGAGAAGACAGGAGTGAGCAATGAAACTAGTGAGGAAAGTTACATTCTAGCGAGCCATTTTTGCCCTTTGCCCTCTGCCTTTTCGTTAATACAAGAATAGCACTTCAATATATCATATGCAAAAGTTAAGATCAGCAATCATCGGTTGCGGCAAAATGGCGCAGGTACATGCGCAGGCATTAAAAAATATTGCAGAAACAGAACTGGTAGCAGTGCAAAGCCGCAGTGCAGAAAAGGCAGCCGCTACAGCGGCTCGCTTTGGGGTGAAAGCCTATGCTGATATTGCAGAGATGATACAAACAGAGCAGGTGCAGGTAGCCGTTATTTGCACGCCGCATCCTGCTCATCGCGAAGGCGCCCTGATTGCTATGCAAAACGGCGCCCATGTACTCACCGAAAAGCCATTGGCTGTTTCTCTGGCAGATTGTGACGCTATGATGGAAGCGGCTTCCAAATACAATAAACAAATAGGCATGGTAAGCCAGCGCCGGTTCTACCCCGCCTGTTACCGGATAAAGCAGGCCATTGACGCGGGAAAACTGGGTACGCCCATGCTGGGTTCGGTAGTGATGTATGGCTGGCGCGATGAAAAATATTATAACAGCGATCCCTGGCGCGGCAGTTGGGATAAAGAAGGCGGTGGCGTGCTGGTGAACCAGGCGCCGCATCAGCTCGATCTGTTGCAATGGTATATGGGCAGTGAAATGGAAGAAGTATACGGCGTTTGGCAGAACATCAATCACCCGTATATAGAAGTAGATGATACCGCCTCGGCCATTATAAGGTTTAAGAATGGTGCGGTGGCCAATATCATTGTAAGCAATGCACAAAAGCCGGGTCTGTATGGCAAAGTACATATCCATGGCTCTACTGGTGCATCTGCAGGAGTACAAACCGATGGCGGTGCCATGTTTCTGCCGGGGCAACCAGCGGTGCTGGAACCACCGTTAAACGATATCTGGACGGTGCCCGGTGAAGAGCAACAACTGGAAGCTTTTCATAAAGCCGACAGAGATGAATTCAGGGCCACTAACGATCCTGTTGAATATTATGTTCGTCAACAAAACCGCGACTTTATAATGGCTGTGGCTGAGAACCGGGAACCACTGGTGACTGCTAAAGAAGGAAGAAAAACTGTGGAGTTGTTTACGGCCATCTATCGATCTACAAAAGAACGGCAACCCATTCGCTGGCCATTGTAAATAATTATCAGCTTCCTGAGAAAAAATATCTACAGAAACACGGTTTTATAGAAGTAGCAATTTTTGCATCACTTCATAAAACAGTTCGTATGGCAACATCAAACGGAAAATCGAAGAATAGGATGCAAAAGGAAGCCGATAAGGACCTTTCCAAAAGCTACAACCAGTTTAAGGAATATGAAGGACAGAAATATACTGGAATGAAGATAGGCCGAAGTCATAAATGGTACTATGATAAAGGCGAATGGAAAGAAACAAAAGTAACTCCCGACCTATGGACCATCAATTTTGGCGTAACCAAGCGGCGGGCCGGTAAGGCGCCGGAAGGTTCCGGGGTACCCGTAGGTACAGAATATCATTGGTATATCCTGGCCCATCAGCATGTACGAAAGTTAAACGCGAACGATTATACTACTGCACTTACCGGGCTCAAATACAAGCTCGCGCATAAAAGAGCAGAAACCGATAAATGGAATATCAGCGATAAAGCGCAGCGCAAACGGTTAATAAAACTGTTGAAAGATATGATCGATCAACTGGAAAATGCGCCTGAAAACCTGAATCAACCTCCAGACACGAAAGTAGTTCCACCACCAAAAAAGGCAGCTGCCAAACCAGCTTCTACTCAAACGACAAGAAGGAAGAAAACCGCCACCCGGAAAAAGAAAGCCGTGAAAGAGGTGTGAAAATAATTCCTCGCCACCGATAGTATTAATTATCAGTAGTTAAGCTGAAAGAGGCTATGGCCGCGGAATTGCATCAATATTTCTGAAATCAAACGTTTTGTTATGGTAATAAATGAAAAAGAATTTCCAGTGGTTGTACAGGCTTATCAACCTGCCACCGATGGAGAATTATTTGTGGCCGAACAAATGGTGAGAAATCAAACTGAAGTAGATACCTTTAGTAGCCGGTATGCCGGGTACGTTATTAAAGCGCGCGTTGTAAAAGAAAATGAATTAGTGACAAACTCAAATTATGATAATCGTACACGACGTACGGCTGTTCATCGCCGGGGTTTACCGGTATGGGCAATTCTTTTACTTATAGTTGTTGTACTGGTTGTAGTAGGATTCACCACTGGCTGGATCCAAAAAACCTTTGAATTAAATTTGTAATAGAAGTTTAAGTTCGTTCCGTTTTCGTTAACCGGCGGATAATAGTAACCGAGTTGTAAAACCGCACCCGCATTATCTACCGGTTTTTTTTATAAGACAATAAGAGGGTTCCCGCAAGCGGGGACAGTGAAAAGGAATAAATGAAAAACCACAAAAAAGAAAAGCTTCAAGTTGTTTTGCTTACCAATAACTTGAAGCTTTATCTTTTTAAGTCAACGGTTTTAATTTTTTATTTCCTATGGTAATTTATCACCTGGTAAGCCCATACCGGTCACAATTTCATAATTAAACACACCCGCCAGGACAGCAGGGTCCTTTTCCATCAAACGTTTTACTTCCTCTTTATCTTTGGTATTGTAAATGGCAACAGCAGCCAGGTTGGTCTCGTTGTCCATCACGGGCATGGTCAATACCATTTCGTTATCGCGGCGTTGCTCAAATATGTACGGCAGGTGTTCGCTTTGAATGATGCGGGGCGTATCACTTAAGCCATAATTCTCCCCCTTTGTCAATACGACCAGCACATAAGGTTTAATAGTGGCGAGCTTGGTCATAATTTCGGGCGATGTAAATGCAAATGCTGGATTGCTCATTGGTTACTATTTTAGTGTTTGATTTGGTTTGGAATTGTGAAAACCTGAACCGGGAATGGGTGAAGAGGTGGGTTTGTTATATGATGCAATATAATATTTACATCGAATTGCAAATAGGGCTTTTAAAGATTAGAACAAAAAAAATGGGCTGAATAGACATTCAGCCCCTGTGAAAACACGCCTTCCAAGTAAATATGTTGATGTAGTTACAATCAAGTTAGGAATCCCCATGGCCCCCACGGCCGTTAATTGCAATCAGCTTCCTGCCCCCATTTCTTTTTTAAGTACCCTGCGTCTGTTTCCTGATCTCTTTCACATTTTCGCTGATCGCATTGTTGAAGGAGTAATTTCCAACCAAATGCCAAAAGTATAAGGAGCTTACAACCAGTATTTTATATGCATGCCAATCACCATGCCAGTTCCCCGCGAGGGAACGATTTTCCAGAATTGGTTGGCCTGCTATCACTGATAAATAGAAGTACCTATCATCTAAAGGGTATGTGTAGGCTGGAATTGATCATTTTCAAGTGTAAGTATGCGTTAGGAATACATTTCTTAGTTTAAAGTACATGGTTATAATCTTATGCTTCCGGATTCAAAGTTTAAGTTATTGAGTTCGTTAGTTATTGAGTTTGTTAGTTCAATTCACGGATCCCGACTTGTTCCACGTCCGCGTGCCGTTGAAGCTTTAGAGGAAGCGCAAGCCTTGGCGTAGGCGAATTTCCGCGACGAGGCCTTTGCCCTTTGCCCTTTGCCTTGCCCGCCGTCCGCGTGTCGCTGAAGCTTTAGCGGAGGCGCAAGCTTTAGCGAAGGAGGGCCTTTGCCTTGTTGCCTTTTCCAACATTTTCAACTAATTTCGACCGCAACAAAAACTTACCCGGGTGAAATTTGTTCCATTTTTACTGGTCTTCTTTGCAGTTTGTATCTCCGGTAGTGTGGTGGCACAGAAAAAGGCGGCCTGGGTATCAGGCCGGGTGGTCGGTGATAATGAGCAACCCCTGGATAATGTGTCCATAGTGATCTTAGGACGGCTTAAAGGCGTCATCACTTCCGATTCCGGTACTTTTCGCCTTAAAGTTCCAGCCGATAAAGCATTTGCCCTTGTATTCAGCTATACCGGGTATAAAACCGAGCAACGCAATTTCCTGTTGAATGAGAATGAAGAAGAAGCGGTGGTTATCCGGCTCGAACGCGGCGCCCGCGAACTGGAACCCGTGGTTATCACCAACGAGCGGCAACGGCGCGAGGCCGGCCTGGTGATCATCAATCCCAAAAATGCCATCAACATTCCTTCTCCCACTGGTGGAATAGAAAGTTTAATAAAAGTCTTCGTCGGTTCCAACAATGAATTGACCTCCCAGTACAACGTACGCGGCGGCAGTTATGATGAGAACCTGATCTATGTAAACGATTTTGAAGTTTTCCGGCCTTACCTGGTGCGCAGTGGTCAGCAGGAGGGATTAAGTTTTATCAATCCTGAAATGACGCGCAACGTAAGCTTTTACAATGGCGGATTCCAGGCCAAGTACGGCGATAAAATGTCGTCGGTGCTGGATATTCAATACAAAAAGCCGCGGCAGTTTGGCGGATCGGCCTATGTAGGTTTGCTGGAACAGGGCCTGCACCTGGAGGGTATTACCAAAAATAACAAGTTCAGCTACCTCGTAGGCGTGCGTAACCGCAGCAATCGAAACCTGTTAAAAAGCCAGGAAACACAGGGCAATTATGTGCCTTCTTCAAACGACCTGCAGGCTTTGCTGACTTACCAGATCAACGCTAAGAACAGCATTGAGTTGCTGGGAAATATCTCTCAAACCAAATTCACACTGGTTCCGGCGTTCAGCCAACTCACTTCTTCCGTGTTCTCGCCCTATTTCAGCGCCAACCTGGGCATGGATATCTATTTCTCGGGCCGGGAAGAAGATCGCTACCGTACCAACATGGTGGGTTTGTCATTTATACAGCAACCAAGGAAGAACCTGCGGTTGAAATGGATGCTGAGCCGGTTTGAGAACGATGAACGTGAAGGCATTGACATTACCGGCGCCTATATTTTTGGGGAACGCGAATTTGATAAAAGCAAATCAGATTTCGGGTTGATCAATAATCCGCTGGGAGCGGGACTGTATCAAAACTATGTCCGTAATAAACTGAATATAAAAGTTTGGAACGCCTCACACAAAGGCTACCTTGACCTGGGTCATCATTACGTTCAATGGGGACAAACCGCCGAACGCCAAACCGTGAACGATAAACTCCACGAATGGGAATACCAGGATTCGGCCGGTTACAGCCTTCCTTATAACCCCAATAACCTGGCGTTGAGCAGCCTGTTGAACTCAAAAGCCAATTTGACCATTACGCGGTTGAGCGGCTTCATCCAGGATAATATCATTTTACACGATTCCATGGGCGTGATCTTGCAGGCCGGCGTTCGCTATAATTACAACGACCTGAATAATGAATTGCTGATCTCACCCCGTTTGGGCGCCTCCTGGAAACCTGCCCACTGGCGGCGGGATTTCATTTTCCGTGGCGCTGTCGGGATCTATAACCAGCCGCCTTTTTACCGCGAACTGCGCCGGTACGATGGAACGGTAAATACCAACCTGAAAGCCCAGAAAAGCTGGCAGGCATCGGCCGGGTTCGATTATAATTTCCGTAACGGCAACCGCCCATACCGTTGGACAGTGGAAGCCTATTATAAAAACATGTGGGACGTGGTGCCTTACGACATCGACAATGTTCGCCTGCGTTATTTTGGCGAGAACATGGCGAAGGCCTATGCCGCCGGTTTGGAAACCCGCGTGTTTGGCGAACTGGTGAAAGATGCCGAAAGCTGGATCAGCCTGGGTTTTATGCGCACCCGCGAAAACCTGAAAGGGGATAAATATTTCGATTATAAGCTTGATTCGCTGGGCGCCATAAAAGACAGTACCCAGAAGGAAGCAGGCTGGTTACGCCGTCCTACCGACCGTTTTCTCACTTTTGGAATGTTTCTGCAGGATTACCTGAGCACCAATAAGAACTTTAAAGTATACCTGAACTTCCTGTATGGCAGCAACCTGCCCTATAACATTCCGGGCAGTGTAAAATACCGCAATGCGCTCATCATCGATCCTTATATCCGTATCGATGTTGGGTTTAGCGCCCTGCTGCTGGATAGCGAAAAAAGCAACCGCCGCAGTCATAGTCCTTTCCGTAATTTTGAGAACATCTGGGCTACGTTCGAAGTGTTCAACCTGATTGACAGGGACAATACCATCTCTTACATGCTTATCAAAGATTTTTCCAACACCGTTTTTGCCATGCCAAACCGGCTTACACCCCGGTTGCTGAACCTGAAGCTGGTGGCAAGATTCTAAGAATGGGTTATTTAAAGCAATAGCTTAACGTATCAACAGCGGGTCATCCATACGGATGGCCCGCTGTTGTTTATAGCATACTCCATACACAAACTCTATATGTTCCGGATATAAGCTGAATGTATACCAGTCATAAGCCCGAGATATCCCGGATATAATTAAAGGCGGGATATCAGTGGAATATCTCGGAGACATATCCGGGATATCTCCGGGATATCCCTTGTATAAACATGAAAATGAGGTAGTTCTAAATACTTGTAATATGGAAATGCCAGGCTTTAGGAACGCTTGCAATCAGCTTTCCCGTTTTATTACCTTTTTTCCGGAAATGAGAATAGGATGTACCAACCTTGTTTTGCAAGTAATTGTATTACAGCGTGTTGTTTTTTGGCATTTTAATCGAATACTATCATAAACGTGGAATTGATAGCAAACAACTCTAAACCCCTCTAAAAGATTACCGTATGATGGCATTAAATGTGATCTCAACCCGCCCTAACCCATTCATTTCATCCCTTACCCTGGAGATAACGGCTACAGAAGACCGTCCGGGTGTGGTAAGAATGGCAGATAACACCGGAAAGATAATCAGTCTTTTTTTGTGGAAACTAAAGAAAGGAATTAATATCAGCAATATAAATAATCTGAACAAATTAGGCAATGGATCGTACCTGCTCGATGTGATGG